>QCGU01000062.1 GCA_003278165.1 Pelagibacteraceae bacterium AG-390-A02 | reverse complement strand
TAGTAGAATTTTTAACATTTTATATTTAAGCGAACACAATTATTAGTTTAGACAGTGGCAAAAATCAAAAAAAAGCCCTTAAAATGGGGTGTTTTTATTTAAAAATTTATTCTTAAATGCTTGATTTCCATTATTTTTAGCCTATAAGCACTGGACTTTCTCAATAAGATTATTGTTAACACAATAAATTAGTGAGGATTATTGAGCCTTTTTAGCTCAATTAGCTATTTTAAAAGTTAAAATTTAAGAAGAGAAGTGTGGACGGTTAAGGTTACCAAAAATTTGTCGTACACACTTCAATCACATATAAATTTTATTCTTAGAATTTATATGGAAGCTAGTGTGCGCCGTTTTTAAACTTGAGAGTTTGATCATGGCTCAGAACGTACGCTGGCGGCACGCCTAACACATGCAAGTCGAACGAAGTAGCAATACTTAGTGGCAGACGGGTGAGTAACATGTAGGTATCTACCCTTTGGCCTGGAATAACACGAGGAAACTTGTGCTAATACCGGATAAGTCTTTACGGAGAAAGCTTTATGCACCATTGGATGAGCCTGCACTTGATTAGTTTGTTGGTGGGGTAATGGCCTACCAAGACTGTGATCAATAGCTGATTTGAGAGGATGATCAGCCACATTGGGACTGAGACACGGCCCAAACTCCTACGGGAGGCAGCAGTGGGGAATCTTGCACAATGGAGGAAACTCTGATGCAGCGATGCCGCGTGAGTGAAGAAGGCCTTTGGGTTGTAAAGCTCTTTCGTCGGGGAAGAAAATGACTGTACCCGAATAAGAAGGTCCGGCTAACTTCGTGCCAGCAGCCGCGGTAATACGAAGGGACCTAGCGTAGTTCGGAATTACTGGGCTTAAAGAGTTCGTAGGTGGTTGAAAAAGTTAGTGGTGAAATCCCAGAGCTTAACTCTGGAACTGCCATTAAAACTTTTCAGCTAGAGTATGATAGAGGAAAGCAGAATTTCTAGTGTAGAGGTGAAATTCGTAGATATTAGAAAGAATACCAATTGCGAAGGCAGCTTTCTGGATCATTACTGACACTGAGGAACGAAAGCATGGGTAGCGAAGAGGATTAGATACCCTCGTAGTCCATGCCGTAAACGATGTGTGTTAGACGTTGGAAATTTATTTTCAGTGTCGCAGCGAAAGCGATAAACACACCGCCTGGGGAGTACGACCGCAAGGTTAAAACTCAAATGAATTGACGGGGACCCGCACAAGTAGTGGAGCATGTGGTTTAATTCGAAGATACGCGCAGAACCTTACCAACACTTGACATGTTCGTCGCGACTCTAAGAGATTAGAGTTTTCGGTTCGGCCGGACGAAACACAGGTGCTGCATGGCTGTCGTCAGCTCGTGTCGTGAGATGTTGGGTTAAGTCCCGCAACGAGCGCAACCCTCACTTTTAGTTGCCATCATTTAGTTGGGCACTCTGAAAGAACTGCCAGTGATAAGCTGGAGGAAGGTGGGGATGACGTCAAGTCCTCATGGCCCTTACGTGTTGGGCTACACACGTGCTACAATGGTATCTACAACAGGAAGCAAGACTGCGAGGTCAAGCAAATCCTTAAAAGATACCTCAGTTCGGATTGCACTCTGCAACTCGAGTGCATGAAGCTGGAATTACTAGTAATCGTGGATCAGCGTGCCACGGTGAATGCGTTCCCGGGTCTTGTACACACCGCCCGTCACACCATGGGAGTTGGTTCTACCTTAAGGCAAGGTTTAAAACCCTTGACCACGGTATAGTCAGCGACTGGGGTGAAGTCGTAACAAGGTAGCCGTAGGGGAACCTGCGGCTGGATTACCTCCTTTCTAAGGATGAATGAAAGTAAAATTTCATTCTAAATAATATACAGGTAATGTTGACCGTCCTCATTTCTCTTCTTAAAGTAGTGTTTCTCTTTGCATAGGGGCCGGTAGCTCAGTTGGTTAGAGCACACCCTTGATAAGGGTGGGGTCGAAAGTTCGAGTCTTTCTCGGCCCACCAATTTAAGATCATGGGGGATTAGCTCAGCTGGGAGAGCGCCTGATTTGCATTCAGGAGGTCAGCGGTTCGATCCCGCTATCCTCCACCAAAACACTTAGTTATAAAAAATTGTAAAAAATAATTATTAATATCAATATCTATATCCGAACATTAGTTGTGTTATTAGCTAATGTTCAAAA
>QCGU01000061.1 GCA_003278165.1 Pelagibacteraceae bacterium AG-390-A02 | reverse complement strand
AATTGACAATACTTAACTGAATTGCAGAGGTTTTCCCCCTGGATCTCCTAAAATTTTTCCATCCTGCATTTTAATTTTTCCTGCAATGATTGTGTGTGTAGGTGTTCCTTTGAATTTGAAACCATTAAATGGTGACCACTTACATTTACTTTCAATATTTTCATTTTTGATCTCAATAATTTTGTTCATATCTACAATAGTAAAGTCTGCATCGTAACCTTCTTTAATAAATCCTTTGTTTTTTATTCCAAAAATTTTTACTGGATTTTCACAAACAAAGCTTATCAATTGATTAAGAGATAATTTTCCATCATTTATATGATTTAACATTACTGGCATTAAAGTTTGAACTCCTGGCATTCCTGAAGGAGTATTTGGATATACCTTATCTTTATTCTCTTTTAAATGAGGCGCATGATCAGATCCAATGGTATCATTAAAATTATTTCTTACTCCATACCATAATCTGTCATAGTGAGATTTATCTCTTAATGGTGGGTTCATTTGAGCATAAGTTCCAAGCTTGTTATAACAATCTGGAGCATAGAGAGTTAAATGCTGGGGAGTAATCTCAAATGTAATGTTTCCTTTGTGTTGTGATAGAAAATCAATTTCTTCTTTTGTTGTAATATGAAGAACATGAGCTTTTTTATTATGCTTCTCTGCAATTCTAACAATCCTTCTTGTGGATGCTATTGCACATTCCACACTTCTCCATACTGGATGCGTGTGAACATCACCTTCTTTAATTAATTTTTTATTAATTTTTAATATGGCTTCATCTTCAGAATGAACTGCAACAACTTTTGAAGCATTTTGAAAAACTTTATCTATGTCATCTTCTTCAGCAACCAGCAAATTACCTGTAGACGATCCAGCAAAAAGCTTGATCCCACAACATCCTTCTAAGTTTTTTAAACTAGCTAAATCGTCTGCATTGTCAGCAGTTGCACCAAAGTAAAAAGCGTAATTGCAATACATTCTATTTTTGGCAAGATCCAGTTTTCTTTGAAACTCTTTCATATTTGAAGTTGGCGGATTAGTATTAGGCATTTCAAAAACACTCGTAATGCCTCCTGCTATTGCTGCTCTACTTCCTGAATGAAGATCTTCAGTATCTGTTGATCCTGGTTCTCTAAAATGTGTTTGGGTGTCTATGCAACCAGGTAATACAGTAAGACCTTCTGCATTAATTGTCTCTTTTGCATCTTCCGAAAGTTGTCCAATATATTGAATTTTTCCATCTTCTATAGCAACGTCAACATCTTTTAGCTCACCATTGATATAACATTGTCCGTTTTTAATTATAAGATCTAACATTCTGAGAAAATGTTATTATATTACATTCTATAATTAATCAAATATGAATATTAAAAACGTTTACATTTTAGATGATAGAGCAATTCTTTATATAAACGGTGAAGATGCAAAAGAATTTCTTCAAAATCTAATCAGTAACGACATAAACAAAGTGAGCGATGTAAATAGTTGTTTTAGTTCATTGCTTACACCCCAAGGTAAATTTTTATATGAATTTATAATAGTAAAACATAAGTCTGGATATCTTTTGGATTGCGAAAAACCTCAGGCAGAGGCTTTATTCAAACAATTGTCTTTATATAAGCTGAGATCAAAAGTTGAAATTCTCAATTTAAGTAATGAATTTGTTGTAGCAGCATTTTCTCAAGAAAAATTCTTAACTTTTAGTGAAGCAAAAGATCAACCTGGATACACAGTTAAATATAGAGAAGATCCAATTTTATTAGATCCAAGAAATAAGAATTTGGGTGCTAGATTAATTATTAATTTAGAAAAACTTTACTTATCTTTAAAAAAACTAGATCTTCATAATGCAAACCTGAAAGAATATTACTCATTCAGTCATAGCCTTGGGATAGTTCCAAAAGATTTAAATAAATTGAAAGACAAATTGTTTGGTATTGAATGTAATTTTGAAGAATTAAATGGAATTGATTTCAAAAAAGGCTGTTACGTTGGCCAAGAAAATACTGCACGAATTAAATTAAAGAATAAGCTTTCAAAAAGATTATTTCCAATAAATTTGATTAATGGAAAAATATACGAAGGAGAAAGTATTTATAATAATGAAATTGAAATAGGTAAGGTTTTAATTGATAACGATTACCCTTTTGCTTTAATTAAATACTTAGACGAAAACTTTGATGAAAAAGCAAATTTTAAAACTAAAGAATCTTCTATCAATATCAATAAACCTGATTGGATAAAAAACTAATTTTCTTATTTAAATAAATAAATAAATAATTATTAAAATTATAAAAACTACAATAATCCAAATACTGAGATTTTTAAGAAATTGCTTAAATTGAGAATTTGATTGTAAAAAACTTGGTAGAACTAACAGCAGAACCCCAACCATAAAAATC
>QCGU01000060.1 GCA_003278165.1 Pelagibacteraceae bacterium AG-390-A02 | reverse complement strand
ATTTAAAAAAAATATTAAGCCAGAAAATACGGCTCCAGTTGTAAATAAGACCAATAAAGATGATTTAGGAAAGAGAGTAATTATTGAAGAATTAGAAGATCAATTTTTTGCTTTAGATAAATATAACTTAATCAAATATCTTAACAAAAGTGCAAAACAACGTTTTGGCGAAAACTTAATTGATAAAAATATTTCAAGTGTAATAAGAGATACAAAATTATTAGAATCAATTGATGAAGCTATTAAGGATCAAACCACAAAAAATGTTAATGTAGAAATCAATTTACCATCTTATCAGCTTTACAAAATTTACGTTATTCCCGGTCCTACTCATTTGTTTCCAGAAATAGACTCGGTTGTATTATTTCTAAAAGATTTTACAGAAATAACAAAAGCACAAAAATTAAAAACTGATTTTGTTGCTAATGTGAGTCACGAATTAAGAACACCTTTAGTTTCAATTAAAGGCTCTTTAGAGACTATTCTTGGACCAGCTTCAAAAGACCAAGAGGCTCAAAAAAAATTTATGTCTATCATGTCTGATCAAGTATTGAGAATGGAAAACTTAATCAATGATTTATTGATTTTAAGCAGAATTGAACTTGAAGAACACATTAAACCAAATAAAATCATTAATCTAAATGATATTTTTAAAAATATTAAAAGTAACTTTGAATTAATTCTTAAAAAAAAGAAAATTAATTTACATCTTGAGCTTATTGAACCAACTTTAGTTTTTGGTGATAATGATAAATTGTTAACTGTATTTTCAAATTTAATTGATAATTCAATTAAATATTCTCAAGATGGAAAAAATATATATGTCAAAAGTCAAAATAGTGAAGGTAAATTAATTGGTAAAAATATTGTCATTAGTATTAAAGATGAAGGGATTGGAATACCTCAACAGTTAATTCCAAGAATTACTGAAAGATTTTTTAGAGTAGATACAGAAAAAAGTAAAAAAGTTGGTGGTACAGGTTTAGGTTTAGCTATCATGAAACATATTGTATCTCAACACAGAGGTGATTATGAGATTCTTAGTAAAGTTAATGAAGGTACTGAAATTAAAATATATCTTCCAACAAAATAATTAATTTTAAAAATTGTTTTAAATTAACTCTTATTCAAGCAATATTTAACAAATCTTTTATTGATTCGTATCCTAGTTTAATTAATATTTTAATATGATTAAGGTGTTATATAGTATTTTAGTTATCTTATTTGCTTTTATGTCGATGATTACTAAAAGTATATCATCAGATATTTCTACAATTTTAAAAAACCAACAATTAACTGTATTCGATATTGGTATATTTAGATTACAAGAAGATTTAAAAAGCACTTATCCTGAAATTAAAAAACACAAAGATGTACCATATGAAGATATTTACATAGATGTTCTTACTTCATATCGAAACAATTCAGTAGATCTAATTATTTCAATTCCTGTAAACGAAAATTTAAAAAAAGAAAACTACATGTCAGATTCATTTAGATGTCGAAATATATTTAATTCTGTCAGAGATCATTTACTAAGAAATGAAAATATGAGTAATTATAGATTTACTATGGCAACAAGCTATTTAACATCTATTTTTTCAACTCCAAGTAGTTGGCCCAGATGGCGTTACGATCAAAGTGTTCTTGAGGAATTAGTTAATCTGGTGAAATTGGAAGTTATTTTAAGACCTACAACAGAACTTGCTTTTAAGGATAATGTTAATCCAATTTCGTGCAAAGGTGGTTTGGAAACCGAAAATAATGAGATTATTATCTCAATGAAATACAACTAAAAAGTTATCTTTTTAACAAAACTGTAACAATTCTGTAATATTTAAGATTCAATAAATTTATAAGAGTCGTAAATCTTTTAATTAACATGAAAGGATTAAAGATAATGAAAAAACTAACTATTATAGTTGCTTCGCTTGTTGCTTTAACAATAGCAACAGTTGCCCAAGCAAGAGATCAAATTAAAATAGTTGGTTCATCTACAGTATTCCCTTATGCGACTGTTGTTGCTGAAAGATTTGGTGGTTCAGGATTTAAAACTCCTGTAATCGAATCGACTGGTACTGGTGGAGGAGCTAAACTATTTTGTGCTGGTGTTGGTGAGCAACATCCAGATATTACAAATGCATCAAGAGCTATGAAAGATTCAGAAAAAGCTCTATGTAAAAAAAATGGAGTTAATGAAATAGTAGAAATCGTTGTTGGTAACGATGGTATTACATTAGCTTATAGTAAAGATGCAAAACCAGTAAACTTTACTAAAGAGCAATTATATTTAGCATTAGCTGCACATACAGTTGTTGATGGTAAATTAGTTCCAAATATCTATAAAACTTGGGATCAAATTGACCCAAGTCTACCTAAGCAGAAGATTTCTGTAATGATCCCTCCAGGAACTTCTGGAACAAGAGATGCTTGGAATTCTTTAGTAATGAAAAAAGGTATGACTAA
>QCGU01000059.1 GCA_003278165.1 Pelagibacteraceae bacterium AG-390-A02 | reverse complement strand
TTAACGTTACTAATTATTTCATATGCAGTTTTTTTCTTTGAAATATCAATCATTACATCAACTAATTTCCAGTCTACTAAAGGACTATCGGCACTAATTCTTATTACTTTTTTTGGTTTATATTTGTTAATTGCAGATTTAAATCTAAAATAAACATTACTTAATGATCCTTTGAAATAATCTATATTTATTTTTTTACAAAGATTAATTATTTTTTTATCCTGTTTTGAATTTGAAGTTAAGATTATTATTTTCTTTATTTTTTTACTTCTTTGTAGACGTTTAATGAGTATTTCAAGTAGTGTAATTTTTCCAAATTTTTTCAAGACCTTTCCTCTAAGTCTTTTTGAAGAAAATCTTGCTTGAACAAAGCAATAATAACTCATGGGCTAGAAATATTTTTTAACCATAATTCTAAAGCTAGCAACCTCCATAAAGTATTACTGTGATCTTTAGTAATATGATTTGGTTGATGGACATTAAATAAATTTATAAGCTTTTCAATATTGCAAAATTCACTTATCTTTGAATTTTTGTTTATATTTTCAATAAATATTTCATTTAAAAAACCTTTTTTTAAAAGTTTTGAGTATGGAATATTTAATGCAACTTTTTTTTTATCCCAACATACATTTTTTGGTAAAAATTTCTCAGCAACACGTCTAAATAAATATTTAGTATATATGCCATTGTGTTTAAATTCTACAGGTAAAGAATTTATAAATTCTGCAAACTTATGTTCTAAAAAAGGTGTTCTTATTTCAATACTATTTGCCATTCCAATCATATCTTGGCAATATAATCTAGATTGCAAAAAGGTTTTTTGATCATATTCTAAAATTTTATTTAAAAGTTTTTTGGAATTTAAATTTTCTAAAATTTTATTTCTTTCACTAAATTCATAATCAAGATTCCAATCTATTTTTTTTAATCTTTCAATTGACAAATAATTATTTCCAAGAATTAATTCTCTATCATTTTTGTTTTTTTTGATTTTATTGTAAAAATCTATATGTCTTGGATAACCTGCAAATAACTCATCTGCACCCTCTCCACACAAAACCACTTTATAATCAAAATTTTTTTTAATTTTATTACAAAGAGCATATAAAGTCATATTATTTGGATCATTAATTGGGGCATCAAAAGATTTGACTACATCATTTATATTTTGATGAACTAAATTTTCTTTAAAAGAAATAATTTCTGAATTGTTAATTTTTGAATGTTTAATTATATCTTCAATATTTTGTTGCTCGTTAATATCTTGGTCGTCAGGAAATATGACACTAAAACTCTTGATATTATTAAATTTTCTCGCAGAACTTGTTACGGCCGATGAATCTATTCCGCCACTCATTAAAGATGCTACAGGCACATCAGAGGTTAACCAAAGGTCAATTGTTTCATCAAAAAGTTTCTCCAACTTTATTAATGCATCTTTCTCGGTAATTTTAATTTCCTCATCATGATTTTCAAAAGGCTCCCATTCTCTATTGATTTGCATTCTATTATCTTTGATTAAAAAACTGTGACCAGGCTTTAATATTTTTATGCTATCATAAAAACTTTCATGATCTGCAGAATAACCAAAAATAATAAATTCACTTATTTTATTTATATTGAAGCTAATTGAATTATCAAAATATTTTCTTATTGATTTTGGCTCCGATGAAAATAGATAATCTCCATCATCTGAATTATAATAATAAAATGGTTTTAGGTGTTATTGGTTTAGGCGTAGGAGCATTTCATCTTAAGAACAGTTTAGAATATAAGAATTGTTACGTTAAATATATTTGTGACACTGACAAAAAAAAATTACTTTTTTATAAAAAGAAATTAAAGATTAAACATGCAACTACAAATTTTAATGAAATTGTTAATGATGATGAAGTAAATACAATAATTATCGCCTCAAATGATAAAGATCATTTCTATCAAGTATCAAGCGCTTTAATGAACAATAAGCATGTTTTTGTAGAAAAACCTATGTGTTTATCTATGGAAGAATTAAACAGTATTATTAAAATTAAGAAAAAAAAACCAAATTTAATTATTTCGTCGAACTTATTGTTAAGAACTCACCCTTTTTTCAAAAAAATTAATTCTATAAAAAAAAAATTAAAAAAAATTTATTTTTTAGAGGGTGATTATAATTACGGTAGGCTTAAAAAGTTAACTCATGGATGGAGAGGTAAAATAAAAAATTATTCTGTAATCTTAGGTGGAGGCATTCATATACTTGATCTTATTTTAAATATTAAAGGAAAAAAGGTAAAGGAAATATACACTGCATCAAATAAAATAATTAGTAATAAATTTAAAAATACACCTCATGATTTTGCAGTATCAATTATAAAATTTAAAGATGATAGTATTGCGAAAATTTGTTCAAATTTTTCTAGTGCGACAGACCATCATCACGTATTTAATATTTATACTCAAGACACATCTTTATTCTATAAACGAGATAAGAGTGAGCAGTATTTCAAAGAGGATGATCAAAAATCAATGATAAAGCTG
>QCGU01000058.1 GCA_003278165.1 Pelagibacteraceae bacterium AG-390-A02 | reverse complement strand
ACCTCCTGAAATAGCAATAGGGGTTATGATTATAGCTGCTGCACCTGGGGGAGTAACATCTAATGTAATGACAAAATTTGCTGATGGAGATGTTGCATTATCAATATCTTTAACTGCTGTAATTAGTTTATTAAGCATTATCACTGTTCCTCTAATAATCTTTACATCTGCAGATTTGCTTGGAATAACTGAAGTTTCTCGAAATATTTCAATGACAGGAATAGCTTTAAAAATGTTTTTAGTTGTGACTGTGCCTGTTATTTTAGGGATGATTATAAGAAGATTTGCTGAAAATTTTATTTCATCTAAAGTTGAAATATTTAACAAACTTAACATTGTTTTGTTTGTAATTTTTTTCATTGCGGCATTTTATGAAGAAAGAGATAGTATTATAAGCTTTATAAAACAAGCGGGTCTAATTGCTTTAATTTTAAATATATCAATGATGGTAATCGCATATTACATTGCAAAAGCTTTTGCTTCGGGTGTTAAACAAATGAAGTGTATTGCTTTGGAATGTGGATTACAAAATGGTACGTTAGCGTTATTTGTCTCTACGCAAATATTTGGTACTGATATATTATATGCATTACCAACAGGTGCTTATGCGCTGATTATGTATATTACAGGATTTATTTTTATTTCTTTTTTAAGAAAATCTAATTAAGGATTTATTATTCTTATTTGATTAAAAATTTTATAAATAAAATTACTTAAACTAAGCATGTTTTGGTTTATCATTTTACCAGTTTTTTGAAATGCACTATCTTTAGCATCAAATGTGATTAATTTTTTTTCATTAATATGAAGATATTTTTTATCAATTAAAAATTTTAATTTTCTAACAACAGTAGGTCTTGGAATACCAGTTATTTCAGAAATTGACATCGCATTTACACCTCTTACATCAGAACCCATAACCGCTTTATGGTATGAAAGTATGTTTTTTTTTGAAGAAAATTCTTTATTCTTTACTGCATTGATTATAACTACCATTCCAATAGCTAAATATTCTAAATCTTTAAGCTCAGCTCTCCATCTATTTATATAAATAAACCAGAATTTATTAAACTGATACCAACAATAAGAAAAATTTTCTTTCATCGCAGAAATTATTTCATTAACTGAATAAACTTCAGTTACTAGTTTTTCTTTTTTTAAAATTTTATTAAATTCATGCAAAATAGTTGCAATCTCTGTAAGCGTATTAGTTGCTCTAGCTGAGTACAATGTATCTCTTACAATAAATATTTTTTTACCAGACCTTTTGATTGTTCCTACTTTCTCTAATTCTAAAACTTTTCTTCTAATACTTTCTTTAGGCACCCCTAGATCTTTTGAGATGTCTGAAATGTTAATTTTGGTAATTTCGATTGATTTATCCTTATAAAAAGTGTCGTAATCTATTTTTAATCCATTTTGCCTAAAATATATAAGGTTGATATTTATCAGATATATAATGATGATGAATTTATCTATATCTTTGTAATGATCATATGCTCTGACAAACCAATTACTGGTTAAAGTAAAATAAGATGGTGCCAGTGCGGCAAAATTTTCTTGAATTACTTTATTGATTACCTTTTCATTAATGTGAGCGGATATACTGGGTAAAGTATTCATTCTTTTATAAAAAAACCCAATATGAACATAACTGAAATTTGTGTCAACCCATTTTGGACAACCCTAGTATGTAAAAATAAAGCTAATAATGATTAAAATTAATTTTATAAAATAAATATGAGTACAGAAAGCTTAAATAGAACATCCGAGATTGTAGAGACCCCCTCTCAATATGTTGATGCTCAAAAAAAGGGTTAACGTGGATGTTCTAAAGCAAAGACTCATTGTAGAGAAGAAAAAAGAAAAAGTTAAAAGGACAATTATTGTTTCTTCCGTTGTTGCTTCTTTAGGAGTTTTAACTTTTTTAACTTATTAAAGTTTCTAAATCTTTTTTAATAACATCTGGAATATTTATTTCTTTTTTAAGATTTTGCTTGTAACGATTAAATTTATTTTGTCCTGGATACATTATTTCTTTAACTCCTTTAATTTTAGGAAGTTTTTTAATTGTTTTAATATTTTCCTTAATCCTTTGATTGTAATTTTTTTGAAATAAGTTTGCTTTAAAAGTTATAAACAAGTGTCCAATATTTTGTGGTCCTGAAAAATCATCAAAAGGATCTTTAACTCTACCTGCATGATTTCCTCCAGTTAATACTCCACTTAAAATATCAACCATCCAGGCTAGTCCTGAACCTCTAAAACCTGCTATTGGTAATTGAACACCCGCTAAAGCTTTTTTTGCATCAATAGTTGGTTTACCAAATTTATCTAATGCCACACCTGCAGGAATTGTTTGATTGTTCCTCGCAGCGACTCTAATTTTACCTCTGTTAATCATTGAAATTGAGGTATCTAAAATAAAAGGAACTTTAGAACCAGTAGGGGTCCCAAAACAAATTGGATTAGTTCCAAATAAAGTTTTTAAAGCACCATGAGGAGCAACTGCTGGAGGAGCATTTGTATAAATCATTGCTATTAAATTTTTTTTAACAGCTTGTTCAGCGTAATAACCTGATAAACCATAGTGACCACTATTTTTTACAGCT
>QCGU01000057.1 GCA_003278165.1 Pelagibacteraceae bacterium AG-390-A02 | reverse complement strand
TGAGTTTTAACATGTATCATAATTGGACCTTCATGCTTTGAGTCTCTGGCATTTCTTAAAATAGGAATAAGTGTAGAAAGATCGTGTCCGTCTATTGGTCCTGCATAATAAAAACCTAGTGAGCTAAATAGTGTTCCACCTGTAACAGCAGAACGAAAAAAATCTTCTGCTTTACCAGCTTTAGCACTAAATCTTTTTGAAAAAGCTGAGGTGATTAATTTTAAAGTTTCTCTTAAGCTAAAATAAATTTTTCCAGTAAATAATTTTGCTAAATATGTTCTCATTGCACCTACTGGTTTTGCAATGGACATATCATTATCATTTAATATAACGATCATTTTAGTTTTAGATGCCCCAGCGTTATTCATAGCTTCGTATGCCATACCAGCACTAATTGCGCCATCTCCAATAACAGCTATTACATTTGAAGATTTGTTTTCCAATTTATTTGCTTCAGCCATACCAAGTGCAGATGATATAGATGTTGAGCTATGGGCTGCACCAAATGGGTCATATTCACTCTCAGATCTTTTAGTAAAACCTGATAAGCCATTACCTTGTCTTAAAGTATTAATTTTTTGTTTTCTTCCTGTTAAAATTTTATGTGGATATGCTTGGTGTCCTACATCCCAAATTAATCTATCATTAGGGGTGTCAAAAACATAATGTAGAGCTACAGTCAACTCAACAACACCTAGACCTGCACCTAAATGTCCTCCAGTTTTAGATACTGCAGTGATCATCTCTTCTCTAACTTCTTCAGCTACTTGCTGTAATTCATTTTCAGAGATTTTTCTTAAATCGGATGGAAAGTTAATGTTATCTAAAAACTTGTAATTATTTTTCATTTATTTCTATTCAATATAAATTCTAATGTATCATTTAATTTTTTTGATTTTGAACCATAAATTTTTAAATTTCTATTAATATCTGAAATAATCTTACCACAATATTTAATTGAAGCGTCATAACCTAGCAAACTTATAAGTGTAGCTTTGCCTTTTTTTTGATCTTTTTTGGTTTTTTTCCCAGCAATTTTGGAATTACCTTTAAAATCTATTAAATCATCTGCTATTTGAAAAAGAAGACCAATATCAGAACCAACTCTCTCGAAAAATTTAATTTCCTTTACACTTTTTTCTTCAATAATTGCGGGGACCGCACAACAAAAACTAAAAAGTTTTCCTGTTTTTTTAATCTCCATATCTACAATTTGTTTTTTTGAAACTTTCTTTTTTTCAAAATCTAAATCTAAATATTGACCTCCCGCTATACCCAAATGTCCTGAACATGTAGAAAGCTTATCTACTAATTTAACTTTAATTTTGTCACTCAAATTTAACTTTGAACTAGTTAAAATTTCAAAAGCCATTGTTAATAATGAATTTCCAGCAAGAACAGCTGTCGACTCACCAAATTTAATATGAGCTGATGGCTTGCCTCTTCTCATATTATCATTATCCATGCATGGTAAATCATCATGAATAAGAGAATAAGCATGAATACATTCCACAGCAGCCCCTATAACAATTAATGTTTTATAGTTAATTGAGAATAACGATCCAATATCAATTAATATTTTAGATCTAATTTTTTTTCCTCCAGGGAATAATCCGTACTTCATTGCATAAATTAATTTAGAATTTCCTTGCTGCTGAACATATCTTTTCAAGAATTCATTGGTATCTTTTGCAATTTTATTAAGTTGATTTTTCACTTTCTCTTAATGATTTCCTTAATTTTTTTATTTGTATTTTCACCAATAGATCTGAAGTTTTTTTGAAATTTTTTTTCAATTAAATTATTTAATTTTAGTAACTCTTGATAGCTTTCCACAGATTTACCTAGATCATCTTTTTCCTCTAATGACTTTATCATTTTATTTGCTTCATCTGTTAATTCCTCAAGCGTTCTATTGTCATAATCGAGTGGTAAATTTTTATCTTTCATATATTAATCATTACTATTACATGAAAAATATTCAATCAAATATCAAAAAAGCAAAAAAATACTTAGATAAAAGTCATTGTGTAGCTGTTCCAACAGAAACTGTTTACGGACTTGCAGGTAATGCATACTCTGACAACGCAGTTAAAAAAATTTTTAACCTAAAAAGAAGACCTGTTAATAATCCATTAATTGTTCATTACTATAATTTAAAAAAAATTTCAGAAGATTGTGAAATAAATGATAGTTTTATTAAACTTTATAAAAAATTTTCTCCTGGACCAATAACATATGTACTTAAGCTCAAAAAGAATTCTAAAATATCAAAGTTTGTAACTAATAGTAAAAAAACAGTTGCTATACGATTTCCAAAACATCCTCTATTTAGAAAATTACTCAAAAATCTTGAATATCCAGTTGCTGCACCAAGTGCTAATATTTCTTCAAGATTAAGTGCTGTAAAAGCATCAGACGTCAAAGAAGAATTTGGCAACAAAATAAAATTTATTTTGAATGGTGGTGTTTGTAAGATAGGTGTCGAATCCACAATAATAAATATAATAAATAAACCTAGATTACTTAGATATGGAGGATTGGGTGTTTCAAAGATTAAAAAAACTTTAAATCAAAAAATAATAATTAATATAAATTCAAAAGATAAAATTTCTCCTGGTCTTTTTCCTTTACACTACTCTCCAGGATTACCTTTAAGAATGAATGCGAAAAAAAATAAAATAAACGAAGCTTTTGTACTTTTAAAAAAAAGAAAAAATGTATCCAAAGATATTTATTATTTAAGCAAAACAAATAACTTAAATGTAGCTGCCAAAAACCTGTATAGTGTTTTAAGGAAA
>QCGU01000056.1 GCA_003278165.1 Pelagibacteraceae bacterium AG-390-A02 | reverse complement strand
TTGGAAATAACCAAAAGCACCTGCCCATGAACCATATAATGTTTTATAATTAATTTTTTTTTTTTCTATTAAATTTAAAAGTATTAAGAGTTCTTTAGTAAAAAATTCAGATCTTCTTTTATCAAAACTTAATGTGGCAAGTGATGAAAGAATATCCATTTTGCCTACATAAGTTCCAAAATTTGTTTCTATCCCCATTAATGATAAAAGAAGTTCTTTTTCTATATTAAACTCTTTTTCAACAGAATTAATTAAACTTAAATTATCAATATATAATTTTTTTCCTAATTTAACTTTTTTGTCAGAGGTTCTTTTTGTTATGTATGTTTTTGTATCTTCATAAAACTCAGGTTGATACCTATCATATTTAATTACATTTGGTAAAAACTTAGTGTTAGACATAACAAGATCAAATGTTTCTTGTGAAATATTATTTTTAAGAGCAATTTTTTTTGAAATTTTTTTTCCAATTTTCAAATTCAATATTTATATCTGCTAAACTGATAGTATGAAAAAAGAGAGATAAAAAAAATAAAAGTTTAATTAGTTTCATATAAATCTCTCAAATATATAATTACAGCAAACCAGATTATAATAAAACTTACTAATTTATTAAATGAGAAAACTTCATTGTAATAAAAAAAACCTAATAAAAATTGAAGAGTTGGTGTAATGTAGAAAATCATTCCTGACGGTCCTAAACCACATAATTCAACTCCTCTTACATATAAAAATAGAGGTATTACAGTCATTGGGCCTGCTAATAATATTATTAACATCATTGAAGGATTGGATAATGAGAAATCATTGTAACCTTTGGCAGCAATCATATAAAATACAATAATTGCAATTGGTAATATAAATAAACTTTCTATTAAAAGACCAATATCAGTATCTACATTTATTTTTTTTCTTACTAAATTGTAAAATCCCCAACTTAAAGCTACAATTAAACCAACCCAAGGAAGTGATTTTAAGCTTACAAAAATTAAATATAAAATTGATAAAATAACCAACGTAATTGAAAATATTCTTTTATTATTTAATTTCTCTTTAAAAAAAATATAACCAAGAAGCACACTTAATATTGGCATTATAAAATAACCAAAACTAGCATCAATTATTCTATTAGTAGCAATAGCGTAAATCCAAACTCCCCAATTTAGAAAAATCAAGAAACCTGAAATAAATAAATAAATAAGATTTTTTTTATTTTTAATTATTTTAAAAAAAATATCCCATTTAGAAAAATAGAAGGTAGTTAATATTAAAGTCAATGTTGTCCATAAACATCTATGAATTACAAGTTCAATATAGCCAATAAAGGTAATATATTTAAAATACAAAACTCCAAAAAAACCCCACCAAAAAGATCCAAATCCAGCAAGTAAAAGCCCTTTATTAAATTCTTTATTCATTGTGCGTTGATATTAGTCGTAAACGAGTTTTTTACGACTATTTTATGGTTGAATTAAATAATTATAATTATAAAACCTTGCTCACGGAGAGATGGCTGAGCGGTTGAAAGCACCGGTCTTGAAAACCGGCAAAGGGGCAACTCTTTCCTGGGTTCGAATCCCAGTCTCTCCGCCATCATTTTTTTAATATTTAAAGCTTTTGAACAACAAACTAATATTATTTTTTTCTATTTCAAAATCAGTTTCAAAATCGTTATAAAAATTATATAAATTTGTATCATCAATATTAAGAAATTTATCTAGATCAATTAAATCTTTCTCTTGTAAATCATTAATATATTTTCTAACAAATTTACCTAGAAGTTTATCCATTTCCTTGGTACCTCGATAATTGGAACGGTAAATAATTTTTTTTTTTAATTCATCTATATTGCTGTTCATTATTAGAATATAATTAATTTATTATGGATAATAAAACTAATTATGAATATTTATTATCTGACTTAACCGCTTTAAGAGGTGTTGGTAAAAAAACAACTAATTTATTAAAAAAAAAGAATATAAATAATATTTTTGATTTACTTTGGAAGCTACCAAAGGCTTATACGGATAGAAGTTTATCAACAAAAGTAAAAGATTTAAAAATCGGTGAAAATCATACTGTTAATATTGTCGCAAATAAATATTTGTTTCCCAGAATTAGAAAATTGCCAAATAGAGTTAAATGTTCAGATGAGACGGGAGAATTAGACTGTGTTTTTTTTAACAGCTATGAAGGTTACATAAAAAAAATATTACCTTTGGGAAAAGAAATAACTGTAAGTGGCAAAATTGGTTATTTTAATAATAAATATCAAATTACTAATCCAAAATATATTTCTGAGGATTCTAGTTTGATAAAACAAGTGCATAATAAATATTCATTAACAGATGGAATAACTGAGAAAATTTATAATAAAATTATCAAACAAATTATAGATAATCTACCCAAGCTAGAAGAATGGCATTCTAATAAAATTTTAAATAAATTTAAGAAAATCAGTTGGAAAGATGCAATTAAGGAATTGCACAAACATGAAAATATAGGAAAATATAAAGATCATTTCTACCAAAGACTTGCCTTCGATGAAATATTTGCAACATTTTTAGTTAATTCAGAAATAAGAAAAAAAATAAAAAAAGTTAAGAAAAAAAATAAAATTATTAATTTAAATAAGCAAAAAAAGCTAGTTAATGAATTGGATTTTTCATTAACAAATGATCAGATTAAATCAATCAACGAAATTAATAAAGATTTGTCATCTTCAACAAAAATGTTCAGACTACTACAAGGAGATGTTGGCAGTGGAAAAACAATTGTCTCATTATTAGCAGCATACAATACTATTAATTCTGGTTTCCAGGTAGCAGTTATGGCTCCTACCGAAATACTAGCAAGACAACATTATGATTTAGCAAAAAAAATTTATCCATCTGATATATCATCAAAATTAATTTCAGGTA
>QCGU01000055.1 GCA_003278165.1 Pelagibacteraceae bacterium AG-390-A02 | reverse complement strand
TATTAAAATGAGTAAAAATAATTTAACTGAATTTGGTGGTCATTCTCACAATCATAATATTTTAGGACATTTAAGTAAATCACAATCTGTAAAAGAAATTAATAAAAGCATAAATTATTTAAAAAAAAAAGGTAGAATAAATATCAAGCATTATTCTTATCCCGAAGGTTTTAAAACCTCTTTTAATTCCAATATCATAAAATTACTTAAAAAAAAAAATATAAAAACATGTGTTACAACTTTAACAACAAAACAGAAAAAAATATCATTGTTAAAGTTAAATAGATTTTTTGTAATTTAAGTTATTATTATGTGTGGTGTCTTAGCCTATATTACTAGTAAACAAATTAACCCCAATAAAATATTGAGAATTAAAAATTTGATGAAATGTCGGGGTCCTGACGATCAATCATATAAAAAAATATCTTTTGGAAATAAAAACTTACATTTATTTCATTCTAGATTATCTATTCAAGACTTAAACAGTCGCTCAAATCAACCTTATATATTTAAAGATTATATTCTTATATTTAATGGTGAAATATATAATTTTAAAGAACTTAAAAAAAATTTAAACAAAAAATTACGTACATCTTCAGATACAGAGGTAATTCTTTACTACTATTTTTTATATAAAGAAAAATGCTTTGAGTTATTTGAGGGAATGTGGTCGGTAGTAATTTATGACAAAAAGAAAAAAAAAATTATAGTTTCAAGAGATAGATTTGGTGAAAAACCTCTACTTTTTTATAAAAAAAATCAAGAGATTATAATTTCTTCTCAATTAAGTTTTATCAGCGAAATTTTAGATACTAATCAAAATTTTAATAATAACAAAATAAATAATTTTCTTCATTTCGGATATAAGTCTTTATTTAAAAATAATGAAACGTTCTTTAAAAATATTAGTTGGGTAGGAAAAGCAACATTAACTGTAATAGATAAAACTTTAAATGTCACAAAAAAAAATTATTGGAAACTTAAAAGAGATAAAAAAGTAGAAAAATTAAGTCTGAAAGAACATATAACTAATGCTAAAAAATTACTAATCAATGCTGTTGATTTAAGACTTGTTTCAGATGTACCAATATCACTTAATTTAAGTGGTGGGATAGACTCAGGAGCAATTTGCAGTATAGCTTCAAAAATTTTTGGAAAAAAATTAG
Organism: Pelagibacteraceae bacterium AG-390-A02; assembly: GCA_003278165.1. Taxonomy (GTDB): domain Bacteria; phylum Pseudomonadota; class Alphaproteobacteria; order Pelagibacterales; family Pelagibacteraceae; genus Pelagibacter. Next base: position 1,927 of record QCGU01000055.1, on the reverse strand, counting down.
AAACTTTTTCCGTTATTGACTCAGACAATAGATATAATGAAAGTGATTTGATTAAAGAAACTGCAAAAGATTGTGGTGTCAAAACTAATTTAATTAATCTGAATAAAAATACTGATTTCTTTGATATCCTAAAAAAATCAAACGAATATAATTATTATCCAATATTGACTATCACTGATTTAATTCATAACCATTTATCATATCACGTAAAAAAAAGAGGTTTTAAGGTATCTTTATCAGGTTCAGGTGCTGATGAAATTTATGGTGGATATTATGATCATTATTTAATGGTTTTAAAAGAATTAAAAGACAATAACCCTTATAAATTTAGAAAATATTTAAAAATATGGAACCAAAATATTAAACCTAATTTAAGAAACACATTTTTTAAAAAGCATAATTTATTTTTTAAAAATTCTGATTTTAGAGGATATGTTTTTGATAATTATGATAATAATAGAAAATATTGTTTAAAAAAAATAAATTATAATTTTCATGAAAAAAAGTATTTCAAACCATTATTAAAAAATAGAATGGCAAACGAATTATTCAATGAAACAGTACCCATATTTACACATCGTGAAGATTTGAATTCTATGCAATTTTCAATAGAGAGTAGAGCACCATTTCTAGATACAAAATTAATAGAATATTTATTTAGTGTAAAAGGAACTCACTTACTAAATGAATGTCAAAACAAATATATTCTTAGAGCAAGTTTAAAAGGAATTTTAAATAGTAAGGTGTTAAATTTAAAAATGAAATCTGGATTTAATGCATCAATTTTAAATTTATTTAATTTTGAAGATAAAAAAATTAGTAACTTTGTAAATCAAGACTCAGAATTATATAGTTTTGTTGATAAATCAAAAATTAAGAAATTAATAAAAAACAAAAAATTGTTAAAAAATAATGGATATAGCAAATTTCTCTTCACATTTTTAAGCTTAAAAATTTTTATGGATCGTTTTAGTTAATGAATTTAATATGGTGTAAAAATTGTCTTCTTCCAAATACACGACCTAATTTAATAATTGAGTCCAATGGAATTTGTTCTGCATGTAATAATTTTTCAATTAAAAAAAAAATTGATTGGAAAAAAAGAGAAAAAGAATTTATTAAAATAGTAAAAAAAATCAAAAACAAAAAATTAAGATATGACTGTATAATTCCAGTATCAGGTGGCAAAGATAGTACATGGCAAACTATTAAATGTCTAGAATATGGGTTAAATCCATTGACAGTTACCTGGAGATCTCCTCAGCGAACTAAAATAGGACAACTTAATTTAGATAATCTTATTTCACTAGGTGTTGATCATATTGATTGGACAGTAAATCCTGATATCGAAAAAAAATTAACACTTGAAAGTTTTAAAAAATACGGATCGGTTGCTATTCCTATGCATTTAGCTATGTTTAATATCCCAACTTTAGTGGCTTCTCATTTTAAAATACCATATGTAATTTGGGGAGAAAATTCAGCAGTTGAATATGGAAATTTAAAACAGAAAGAAAGTCAAAAAATTTTAGATAAAAAGTGGTTTAAAAATTATGGAGTTACAAATAATACAACTGCATCAGATTGGGTTTCAAAAAATTTATCAAAAAAAAAAATGTCAAGCTATTTTGATTATAAATCATATGCAAAAGATAATTATCATGCAGAGTCGATATTTTTAGGTTATTTTTTTGAGTGGGACCCGCAAAAAACATATAAAATTTCCAAAAAATTTGGTTTTAAAGCAGAAAATTCAGCTCGGACTGGATATTATAAATTTGCTGATATAGATGATTACTTTATTTCGATTCACCACTGGATGAAGTGGTATAAATTTGGATTTACAAGATTATTTGACAATTTATCCCTTGAAATAAGAAATAAAAGAATTTCAAAAAACAAAGCATTAAAAATAATAAAAGCAGAT
>QCGU01000054.1 GCA_003278165.1 Pelagibacteraceae bacterium AG-390-A02 | reverse complement strand
AAATATAGATTTTATTTAGCTTTATAACCTAAACCAATATTATTTATTTTTTTACTCGCATCCATAATTTTTGGATATTCATAATTTAATCCTAATAGCTGTCGCACTTTTGAATTTGAATTTTTTTTAAAGTCCTCAGATAAATAAGTGACTAAATCTTCAACTGGTTTTATATATTTAGGAAGAAACTCTATAAGTAATGCAGCTCTTTGGTGATTTGATTTATTTGGTGATGCTCCATGCCAGCAGTTACCATTAAAAAAAATTAAATCTCCAGGATTAGCAATCATTTGTTGTATATTTGAAAAATCGTCATTTTCATTTGGATAATGAAGTTTCTTCTGTGAACCTGGTATGTATGCTGTTGCTCCTGATTGTTCTGAGCAAATATCTAGAGGTATAGTAGCCTGACAGTTTTGTGCAAATGAACTATTAAGACCCATCGGAAAAGTCTCACTATTATAAAAATCCCAATACGGATAATCGATATGTAGTTCTTGGCCTATAGACCCTGGTAGCAATCTACTTGCGCAGTAAGATCCACAAAAAAACTCTGAACCTAAAAGTTTAGACATTAAGCTAAAAATAATATCATTTATTATTAATTTACTAAAAACCTCTCCTTTACCAAATAAATTCCATATTCTTTGCTGAAGTTTAATCTTATCAGATGCTTCAGCCTCAGCGTTAAAGTGGGTTTCTTTTTGTTCTTGTGTATCAGCAAAATGATTAACAATCTCTCTTGCTTCTTTAATATCGTTTAAATTATATGCATTTTCAATAACGATAACTCCAGATTCATGCATTAATTCGTTTATTGCTTCAGTAATATTAAAACCATCTATTGAGAATTTCCGCATAGATAAATTTTAAGTGAAAAAAAATTAAAAAAAAATAAAAAAAATTATAACTCTAATTCTTTAGCTAGATCGCCAATTTTAGCACCACCTGCCATCAATCTTTTCACATCTTCATTACCAAGTTCTGAAGACAATCCTGAACCAATTACCTCTCCCAAACTTAAGAAAGTATATCGATCAGCTATGAGACGTGCATGAATTTCATTGTGTGTAATAAGTATAATTGCAATATTTCCTAAACTTTGCACTTTTTTAATTGTTTTTAAAACTTCCATTTGCTGCTTTTGACCTAATGCTGAAGTAGGCTCATCTAATATTAGTATCTTTGCACCAAAGTAAATTGCTCTTGCAATAGCCAAAGTTTGTCTTTGTCCACCTGACATTGTTCCAACTGGTTGATTAGGATTTGCAATGTTAATTCCAATTTTAGACATTTCTTCTGTTGTTATTCTATCCATCTCATCCATTTGCATTAAACCAAATCCGCTAGGTCCTTTTATTAATTCACGTCCAAGAAAAAAATTTCTTGTTACTGATGTTAGAGCGTTGAGTGCTAAATCTTGATAAACTGTTCCAATACCTGCATCAGATGCTTGACGTGGTGTAGTAAAGTTAACAATTTCTCCATCTACTTTTATTTCTCCACTTGTCATTGGATGAACTCCAGATAATACTTTTATCAAGGTTGACTTTCCAGCACCATTATCACCTAAAAGCGCGTGAACTTCTCCCGGATAAACATCTAATGAAACACCATTTAAAGCAGTAAATGCTCCAAATTTTTTTACTAAATTCTTTATTTCAATTAATGGTTTTTTATCCATTAGATATTTCCCATAATTCGTTTTCTAATATTCTCATTTGTTAAGGCTGCGGTAACAAGAACTGCTCCAAGGAATACTCTGTAGAACGATCCATCAATTCCAGGAATATAAAAGAAGGCTTCTTTGGCAATTCCAAAAATAATTGTGCCTAGGATTATTCCACCTATTGTTCCAAAACCTCCTGTTAACACAACACCACCGATAACTGCTGCAGCAATTGCTTCTAATTCTTTTAAATTACCCTTTGCTGTATCCGCAGTGTTAACTTCAAATACTTGACACGCTGCAAACATGGTTGCACAAAATGCAGTGAACATAAATAATGAAATCTTAACTTTATTCGTTGGCACACCATTAGCCTTTGCGGCACTAAGATTTCCACCAGTTGAATAAATCCAGTTCCCTGCTTGAGTTTTGCTTAAAATTAAATAACAAATAAATGCAATAAGTCCCCAAATCATTAAACATGAATACATTCCTTTAGCAAAAATGTTTCCAAAATTATTTACATTCCAATCTGCCGTATAATATAACCAATTAAATACTGGCTCCATAATGTCGCCTCCAAAGAAATTAGCAACAGGTCTTGCGGTAACTATTGTATCTATGTAAGCTCTAGCTATATCAATATCAGTAACCGCTTTTGCCGCAACATCAGGAACGTTAACTCCAGCTTCTATTTTCTTTGTCAAAATTTCAACCATTGAATCATTTCCAGATTTTTTTGCCCCAGCTAATGATTTTTCTAAAGTTGCAATCATCTTTTCAGCATTCATGGCAGTTTTGTAAGCTGCAACTTTTTCATTAATATATGTTAATCGTTCAGTTAATTTTGCAACCGTGCTAGCAGGCACAGTGCTAAGAATTTCTAATAATTGGTCATTTGGTAAGGCTTTAGCCGCATCTCTTTCCATTTCTCCATGACCTGGTACATTTATAATGTTTTTAATATCTGGTAAATCTGTAACAGTTGTTGATCCAGCGGTTTGATCAGGTGCTCTATTAAAAGCTCTGTATGATACTTCAGTTAAACCTCTTAAAAAGAAAAGTCCGCCTAGCGTTACAATGAAAGAAGCTATACCACTTTTAACAATTATCCATCCTTGTATCCATCCAAAAGATAGTGTCATACATAATGTAATTAATATTGCTAGTAGTGGCGAAACATCTTTAATTTTAAATAATGTGTATCCTTCAAAATGAAAACCTCCCTCAAAAGATATATAAGGAATAACAACAGCAAAACCCCATTTTAGTATCATTGCCATACAACCACCAGCAAAACCGATCATTGAACCAACGGAAAGATCAAATTCACCTGCAATGATTAACATTCCAGCAGCAAGTGCAACGATCCCTAATTGTGCGATAACCCTAAAATTATTTCTTATTCCTAAAGCATTAAATCCTTCACCAGAAAAAGGGTTAAGAGAAAATTGTCCTTCTGGAATAGAAAAGTATCCCAACATACAAAAAAGTAAAACCATAACTC
>QCGU01000053.1 GCA_003278165.1 Pelagibacteraceae bacterium AG-390-A02 | reverse complement strand
TGCATAAATTGCAGTATTGTTTCCGGGAACTAGTTCTGCTTCACCACCCATTTTGTCTATAACTACTGCAGCAAGTAAATTTGCAATTGCAGTTGCACCTGTCCAACCTGGATCTCCAATTTTAACTTTCTCTGCATTTGCAGAGAAAATTGATAAAATAGAAATTAATCCAGCTACAAGTGTAGTTTTGATTATTTTCATTTACTCTCCTTATTATTTAAAAATAAAGTCTAACGCGGATTGAGATAATGAGTCAAAGAAAATCAGATACTAAAATGATTAAATATTTTTAATAAATTCTATAATATTTTTTGATACTTCACGTGGTGCCTCAATAAGAAAAGAATGCTTATATTTGGGTAAAATAACTAATTTTGAATTTTTTATCTCTTTTGCCATTTTTTTATTATGTTCTGGGCTACAACCGCCATCATTTTCTCCTGTCATTAACAAACATGGTGTAGTTAATTTTTTTAGCCATGAAATCATTTCTGTATTTGCATAAATTTTAAAAACGTTAAGAAAAACCTCTGGGTCTGTATCAATAACTTGTTTTAATCTGTTATTTACTAAATCAGGATTTGTTTTTATAAAGTCATCAGTAAACCACCTAGAAGTAAGATTTTGAAGTGTATGTTCAATTCCAGTGCTTTCCATCTCATTAATTATTTTTAACACCTTATTTTTATCTTCTTGAGATCGACCAGCAACTGTAGAAAGTAAACCAACTGACAATACTCTATTTGGAAACTTTATTGCATAAGCAGGTGCTATCATGCCCCCTAATGAGTGACCCATAAAATGAGCTTTTTCAATATTTGTTTTTTCTCTTATTTTTTCAAGGTCTAAAACTAAATCATCTAAAGTAAAATTTTTATTTGTAACAGGCGAATTCCCATGACCTCTTAGGTCATATGTAACAACTGTAAAATATTTTGATAGTTCAGATATCATGAAACGCCAAGCATTCTTTGCCGCTCCTATTCCATGAGTTAAAAATAAAGCAGGTCCTGATCCATGGACAGAAAAATCACAATCAATTGCATTAGACATTTGATATTAAGCAACTTGATATTTTAAATTTTTAAAATATGGGATTATCTCTTCACTTATTTTATGCATTGACTCTATAGTTTCATTTTGTTCCTGACCAAAACTTGAACTAATTATAAATTCATCTACTCCAGACTCTGCATAAATACTCAACTTATCAATTAATTCATTTATAGTGCATATAAGTAAATTTTCTTTCATTTCTTCAAAACTTTGTTTTCTAGGTAATGGCACAATATTTCCACTTTTAACTTTACCAGGGCCAGTAAACATATTATCAAATCTTTTATAATATTCGTAAGCAAGTCTATTTTTTTTTTCTACATCATCCTGATCTTTTGCAACAAACATCATTCTTTGCATCGAAAGTTTTAATAATTTCCCTTTTTCACCTAATTCTTCACATCCTTCTTTAAAAGCATTAACTCTCTCCATTAAAAGTTCTTTAGTGCCTGATAGAACAGTGGACTGCACATGAAAACCTCTTGATGCTGCATTTTTTATGCTTTTAGGATCCATTGCAGCTATCATTATAGGAACAGGTTGAGTAATAGGTCTTGGCATAATTGTTAATGCATCAAAGTTATAATATTTACCTTTATAAGAAACTTCTTCCTCAGCTAACAACTTTTGAAGCACTTCCAATGATTCAATAAATTTTTCTTTTGATTTTTCTATAGGTGTACCTAATCTTTCCATTTCCCATGGGAAAGCACCTCTAGCTACTCCTAAGATTAGTCTTCCATCTGTCAAGATGTCGGCTGTTGAAACTTCTCCAGCATATGTTCTCATATCATGCAAAGGTAAAACTGCTACGCTTGTTGATACTGAAATATTTTTTGTTAAAGCAGCAATTTTGACAGCCATCTGCAATGGTGACGGCATCATAAGTAAATTTATTAAATGATGTTCGGGGATAGAAACAGTTTTATAACCAAGTTTTTCAGCTAATATTGATTGCTCAATCATATTTTGAAAATGTATTTTTGATCCAATATTTGGATCTGGCATATAACTTGTTAAGAAATGATTAAAATCCATCTTAAAATTATATACTTATAAATAATTAATCCAAATAATATTTATTTGGATATTTAAAAACTACAAAAATTTATTAATTTTAATTATGTTGGATTCGCTGTGAGTGTCTTTATCTCTAATATGTTTTCATTTGGATCTTTTACAAAAAATGTTTCTTGCTCGTATTTTGTACCTTTAAATCTCAAATAAGGTTCGTCATAATACTTTGTTCCACTATCTTTTAATCTTTGTTTAAGTGCATCAAAATCTTTTCTAGATAAATGAACTCCAAAATGAGGAACTGATACATTGCCCATATCCACATCATGTCTTTCATTATCAAGTTTATGATCACTTTTATGAAGTGTTAATTCATTGCCCCAAAAATCAACATCAGCCCATTCCTGTGCAGAATTATCTAACCTGCATCCTAAGGTCTCACTATAAAACTTCTTAGCTATCTCTAAATCTCCACAAGGTATAGCTAAATGGAAACAATTTGTATTCTTATACATTTCAACCCTCTTTAAATTGCGTATTTTATTACTATATAAAGCAAGTAATTTTTTTTATCAACCACAACGAATTTGAAGAAATATGAGTGATTTTTTACAATCAATAATTGATAGAGATCCTGCTGCTAAATCAAAACTAAGTCTAATTTTAACTTATCCAGGTGTTAAAGCGGTATTCCTTCACAGAATAGCTAATTTTTTTAGTACAGCAAAATTTCATTTGATTGCAAGAATCATTTCTCAACTTTCAAGATTCTTGACAGGTATCGAAATACATCCGAACGCAAAAATTGGAAAAAATTTATTTATTGATCACGGTATGGGAGTAGTAATTGGAGAAACATCTGAAATTGGTGATAACGTAACTATTTATCATATGGTTACATTAGGTGGAATTGCTCCAAGTATAAATTCCAATGATCAACGTAATATGAAAAGACATCCTACTATAAAAGAAGATGTTGTTATCGGATCTGGTGCACAAGTTTTAGGCCCAGTAGTTGTTGGTAGAGGTGCAAGAATTGGTGCAAATGCAGTTATAACAAAAGATGTTCCTGAAAATTCTGTGATGGTTGGAATTCCAGCAAGAAGTGTTGGTATAGCTGATAGTGAATTTAAACCTTACGGAATAACACCTGATAGTGATAAAAAACCAGATGATGAATAATACTCAAAACGACTTTATTTCAGGAATAGGAAATACTCCACTAATTAAATTAAGAGCTGCCTCTGAAATTACTGGATGTAACATTTATGGTAAAGCAGAATTTTTAAATCCAGGTGGATCAGTTAAGGATAGAGCTGCTCTTGCATTAGTTAAAGATGCACAGGAAAAAAAATTAATTGCTAAAGGTGGAACAGTTGTTGAAGGTACCGCTGGCAATACTGGAATTGGTTTAGGTCTATTAGGAAATTCTTTAGGTTATAAAACAATCATTGTAATGAATGACAATCAAACTCAGGAGAAAAAA
>QCGU01000052.1 GCA_003278165.1 Pelagibacteraceae bacterium AG-390-A02 | reverse complement strand
GTTCTACCAAAAATTATAGTAGTAAAAATTTCTATGTAGGGGCTACATGTGGCAGGTATGCAGGAAGAATATCAAATTCAAGATTTAAGATTAAAAATAAAATTTATAAACTTGATGGTAATGAAGGAAGAAATACTTTGCATGGAGGGAAAATAGGATTTGATAGACTGGAATGGAAAATACAACACCATTTAAAAACTAAAATTATTTATCAACTAGAGTCTAAAAAATTAGACCAAGGTTTTCCAGGAGATTTAAACTCAGAGTGTATTTTTGAAATTAAGAATAAAAGTTTATTTATCAAATACCAGTATAAATCAAATGAATTAACCCATGTGAGTTTAACAAATCATAGCTATTGGAATTTGAATAAGAGTAAAAGAGAAACAATTTTTAATCACGATTTAAAAATTAATTCAGAAAAATATCTAGAAGTAAGTAATAAATTAATTCCAACTGGCAAATTTAAAAAAGTTAAAAACACTATTAATGACTTCAATAAGTTTCAAAATATTGGAGAAAAAATAAATATTATCAAAAACAAAAAAACAAAAAAAAAATCAAATAAAATAAATGCATTGGGATTTGATTTAACATTTTGTATCAAAAAAAATTCTAAAAACTATTTAGCCTCTTTAAAAAATAAAAAAACTAATATTCAATTAGACTTTTATTCAAATCTACCTGGAGTCCAGCTCTATACTAGTCAAGGCTTACGATATAAAAATAAACTTGCTCCTTACCAGGGCATTTGTTTAGAAACTCAACACTATCCAGACTCACCAAATAATAAAAATTTTCCAAGCACTTTAACTAAACCAAAAAAACTTTATAAGTACTTTACAAAAATAGATATTTCTTAAAATGAAAAAAAAAATAAACATTTCAATTGTTGGAACTGGTTTAATGGGGCTACAACATATAAAGGCAATTTCAAAATCGAAAAAAGCTAATCTTCATTCGATAGTAGATATTAGCAATAATGCTAAAAATTTGTCAAAAAAATATAAAATCCCATTGTATTCAAATGTAGAAGAACTTTTAAAATCACAAAATTTAGATGCAGTGATTGTTGCCACACCGAACCAATTACATGAAAAGCATACAGTTAGTTTTTTAAAGAAAAAAATTCCAGTGTTATTGGAAAAACCTATTTCAGATAATATTAATTCAGCTAAAAAAATTATTGGTAGTGCTAATAAAAATAAAACACCGTTATTGATAGGGTATCATAGAAGACACAACTCAATAGTATCAAAGGTAAAAGAGCTTATTGATAAAGGCAAATTAGGAAACATCGTATCAGCAAATGTGTTGTGTTGGCTTTATAAACACAAAGCTTATTACAAAGAAAAATGGAGAATTAGCAGAGGAGGAGGACCTCTTGGGATTAATTTAGTCCATGATATTGATATGATTTGTTACCTACTTGGATCTATTAAGTACGTTCAAGCCTTTACAACTAATAAAACTAGAAAATTTGCAGTTGAAGATACAGCTACAATTAGTTTAATTTTTAATACGGGTGCACTTTGTACCTTAAATTTATCAGATACAATTGTTGCTCCATGGAGTTATGAGTTAACTGCAGGAGAAAACCCAGCTTATCCAATAACTAATCAATCCGCATACATGATTGGTGGTACCAAGGGTTCATTGCAATTTCCTAATTTAAAATATTGGTTCTATAAAAACGAGAGAAGTTGGTGGAATAAGATCCTTGTTAATGAAGATAAAAATAAAAAAGATGACAGCACTTTAGTTAATCAAATTGATCATTTTGCTGATGTAGTATCTAAAAAAGTTAAACCAAAAGTAAATGGTAATGATGGATTAATCTCTCTTAAAATTTTTGCTGCAATAAACAAAAGTGCAAAAACTGGTAAGAAAGTTAAGATTTAAAGATTAGCCAATATTGAACTAGAACATTTTAAGGTATCAGCATCACCTCCTAAGTCTTTAGTTCTATTTTCTTTTTCACTTAAAGATTTTTCAATAGCTTCAAGAATTGAATTGGAAGCTTCTTTTTCTCCTAAATAATCTAACATCATTGCACCAGACCAAATTTGTCCTACAGGATTAGCAATTCCTTTTCCTGCAATATCGGGTGCTGAGCCATGAACTGGTTCAAATAAAGATGGAAATTTATTTTCAGGATTAATGTTCCCAGATGGAGCAATTCCAATAGTACCGGTACAAGCAGGTCCTAAGTCTGAAAGGATATCTCCAAATAAATTTGATGCAACAACAACATCAAACCATTCAGGATTAAGTACAAATCTAGCAACTAAAATATCTATATGATATTGATCTGTTTCAATATCTGGATAATTTTCTTTCATTGCATTAAAACGTTCATCCCAAAAAGGCATGGTGATTGAAATTCCATTTGATTTTGTAGCATTCGTTAATTTTTTACGTTTTCTTTGTTTTGCTAATTCAAAAGCAAATTTTTGAACTCTATCTACTCCATGCGCAGACATAATAGTTTCTTGAACAGCTATTTCTCTATCAGTATTTTTAAACATTCTTCCACCTACAGAAGAGTACTCACCCTCAGTATTTTCTCTTACAATTAGCATATCTATGTCACCTGGTTTTTTATTTGCTAAAGGAGGATTAATTCCAGGAAATAATTTTACTGGTCTAAGATTGATATATTGATCAAACTCTCTTCTAAACTGAAGTAATGATCCCCATAAAGAAATATGGTCTGGAACTTGATCTGGCATACCAACTGCTCCAAAAAATATTGCATCGTGCTTTTCTAATTTTTCCTTCCAATCATCTGGAAGCATTTTTCCGTGTTTTTCATAATAATCACAGGATGCAAAATCATATTCTGTAAAATTAATTTTAAATTGATGCTTTTCAGCAGCGTCTTTTAATACTTTTAAGCCTTCAGGAACTACTTCTTTTCCTATTCCGTCTCCTTGTATTGATGCAATGTTATATTCTTTCATAGGTTGATTTTTATACTTCAAAAACTCATTAATTTATAATGTTAAATTATTTTTAAAGACATAAACCTTCATTGTTTTGACATATTTTATTTGTTAATTTTAATCATGAAAAAAATAATTCTTTTAATCTTCTTTAGTCTCTTTTTTGTTTCAAATTCAAATGCTGCATGTGATGATCCATTAACGGATGGTGTAGATTATTCAAAATGCAGATTTTCAGATGGACAGGATCTTCAAGGTAGTTATCTACCAAACTCAAATTTATCTTTTGCAAGCTTTGTACAAGTAAATTTAGATAAAAGCATAATGATGAATTCAAACTTATCTTTTGGGACTTTTCCAGAGTCTACATTTGTTAGAGCTAATCTTTATGAAACAATTAGTATTGGTGGAAATTTTGAAAAAACAAATTTCACAAATGCGAACTTAACTAGAGTTGATTTTATGGGAGCAACTTTAATTGAGGCTAATTTTCAAAATGCAAATTTGATGGAAGCAAATTTTACATCTGCAAATATTACTAATGCAAACTTTGAAAATGCAAATCTAATTGGAGCCACATGGACCAATGGTAAGACGTGTGGTCCAGACTCAATCGGCA
>QCGU01000051.1 GCA_003278165.1 Pelagibacteraceae bacterium AG-390-A02 | reverse complement strand
TTTTGCAGATAAAAGACCTGTGATAGGTTTTGATATAGAAAAAAAAAGAATTAAAGATCTAAAATTAGGTATAGACAAAAATTTTGAATTAAAAAAAAGTGATATAAAAAAAAAGAAAATAAAATTTACTAATATTGAAAAAAATCTTCAAACAGCTAATATCTATATTGTTACAGTACCTACTCCTATTGATAAGTTTAAAAAACCTGATTTAAAACCACTACTTGATGCTAGTAAAATTGTAAGTAAATTTTTAAAGAATGATGATTTGGTTATATACGAATCAACTGTTTACCCAGGCTGTATTGAGGAACAATGTGTTCCAATATTAGAGAAATACTCAGGACTAAAATTTAATAAAGATTTTTATTGTGGGTATAGTCCTGAAAGAATTAATCCTGGTGATAAAGAACATACGGTATCAAATATAAAAAAAATAACGTCTGGTTCAACTCCAAAAGTTGCAGATGTTGTAGACAGGTTATATAGAGAAATCGTAAAAGTAGGAACCCATAAAGCATCGAGTATTAAAATTGCGGAGGCTGCAAAAGTAATTGAAAATACGCAGAGAGATTTAAATATTGCTCTTATAAATGAGTTATCTATATTTTTTAATAAACTTAATATTGATACTTTAGAAGTTTTGGAAGCAGCAGGAAGTAAATGGAATTTTTTACCTTTCAGACCAGGATTAGTTGGTGGACATTGTATAGGAGTTGATCCTTACTATCTAACTCATAAAGCAGAAAGTATAGGTTACAATCCAAAAATAATTTTAGCTGGAAGAGAACTAAATGATAGTATGGGAAAATACGTTGCGTTACAAACAATCACAGCAATGAAAAAAAAAAATATTAAAATAAATAATGCTAAAATTCTAATAATGGGTCTAACTTTCAAAGAAAATTGTGCTGATATTCGTAATTCTGGAGTTAAAGAAGTTGTCGATGAATTAAAAAAATATGATTGCAAACTAGATTTATATGATCCCTGGGCAGGCCCAGGTGATATAAAAAATATTTATAAGATATCCCCCAAGGTAATACTTAGTGAAAATACGTATGATGGAATAATAATTGCAGTTGGTCATAATAAATTTAAATCTATGGGAATTAAAAAAATAGAGAGTCTATGTAAAAAAAATCATATTATTTATGACTTAAAATATTTATTTCCCTTAAATAAGGTTGATTTGAGATTGTAAACTTAATGATAAGTTCAATATCATAGTGACAAAAAAACTTAAAATAATTCGTGTAACCACTAAACCTGTTGCATTTAACATTTTACTTAAAGGTCAGCTTAAGTTTATTAATAAATTTCATAATGTTATTGCAATTTCAAGTTTTAGAAAAGATTTAAACAATTTACAAAATCAAGAAGGTATTAAAACAATATCACTAGATATGACAAGAAATATATCACCAATTAAAGATCTAGTATCTCTTATTAAGATGGTCAAGATATTGAAAAAAGAATGTCCTGATGTTGTGCATTCACATACCCCAAAAGCAGGATTTATTTCTATGTTGGCATCAGCTTATTGTAAAATTCCTCATAGACTTCATACAGTTGGTGGGCTACCATTAATGGAGACAACAGGTTTTAAAAAAAAAATATTACTTTTTGTTGAATGGTTTACTTATAAATGTGCTACTAAAATTTATCCAAATTCTTACGGATTAAAAAAATATATATTACAAAATATCTCAATTCCCAAAAAAAAAATTTTAGTAATAGGTTCTGGAAGTAGTAACGGAATTGATACAAATTATTTTAGTAGGTCAGATGAAGTTCGTAGAGCAGCTAATTTATATAAAAAAGAATTTTCTTTGGAGAAAATGTTTAATTTTATATTTGTTGGTCGTATAGTAAAAGACAAAGGAATAGCAGAGTTATCTTCTGCTTTTATTAAATTAAACGACAAATATAAAAATACTCGTTTATTATTATTGGGATGGGAAGAAAGTGATCTAGACCCAATACCAAAAGAAACAAAGGAAATAATTAAAGAGAATAAAAATATTTTAAATTTAGGATTTAAGGAGGATATCCGACCGTATTTAGCTGCTAGTAATTGTTTAGTTTTACCATCTTATAGAGAAGGGTTTCCCAATGTTGTGTTACAAGCAGGGTGTATGGAGATCCCTTCAATAGTGACTAACATAAATGGATGTAATGAAATTATCACTCATGAGGTAAATGGTTTATTAATTGAGCCTAAAAATCAAGCTAGTCTATATATGGCTATGGAAAGAATATTTCTAGATAAAATTCTTTGTAATAAGTTAGCAAAATCTTCAAGAAAAAAAGTAGTAGAAAAATTTGAAAGAGAGATTTTTTATGACAAATTAATTGATCAATACTCAAATTTACAAAAAGAAATAATAAATGAGTCATAGATTTAAAAAAAAATAAGATGGAAACAAATAATACTTTAAAAAAATTTATATTTTCATCTTTTAGTAAAGTAATATCAAGCTTAGGATTAATTATATTCAACCTAGTTGTAATAAATACAATAAACGAGGAGGCACTTGGAATATTAACTCTAGCAATTTCATTGATAACTTTTTTAAGTATATTTTCAAAATTTGGTTTAAATCTTGCTACACTTAGATTGGCAAGTATTTATTATGAGAATAAAGATAAAAGAGAAATATTAAATTTAATTTTTAAGGTCATAATTATATCAGGAGCTGTTAGTGTAACTATATCTGTAATTTTAATTTTATTTCAAGAACAAATAGCCTCAAAAATATATAATAATCTTGATGTAGAAAAAGTATTAAAATTTTTTGCAATCTCTTTGCCATTTTTTACATTTATTCAAATACAAAAATCTTTTTTAAGATCATTTAAATTACCAGAGTTATCAAATTTTTCTGATATTGGGTCTATTCTTTTTGCAAGTTGTTTCATAATTTTTGTGTATTATTTAAATCAAATAAGTATTTCAGTTTATGAGATTTCATTAATTTTTCTATTTTCATGTATATTTATATTTTGTGTAAATAACTATATTCTATTTATTTATATAATATCTAAATTAAAATTTTTAAAAAATACTGATACTTTTAATCAAAATAAAAAATTAATAAAAACACTGCCAGATTATTTTTTTATTGATCTTATCAACTATTTACTAGTTTGGGGATCAATTTTTATTTGTACATTTTTTTATGATTCAAAAACTATTGGAATTTTTAGCTCAACTTATTGGTTCGCTTATACCTTGTTATTTTTTCCTTTAGTTTTGAATTCAATATACGCACCAAAATATGCAATAAATTCAGAAAAAAAAGATAGGATAAATTTAAAAAAAATATTTAATCAAAATAGAAATATTGGATTGATTATTTCTTTACCTGTATTTTTAATAATTTTTATTTTTGCAGATTTTTTTTTAAATACATTTTTTCAAATTTATTCAGACGAATATAATTTAATACTAAGAATATTATTAATAAATTCAATGTTAAGAGTAATTTTCGGTCCCCAAGTGCTTTTTTTAAATATGATAAATATGCAAAAAAAACTTAAAGTTATCTCAATAATGTGCGCCTTTTTTCAAATAATTTTAATATTTATTTCAGTAATTTATTTTAATTTAGTAATACTCTCGCTTGCTTTTTTAAT
>QCGU01000050.1 GCA_003278165.1 Pelagibacteraceae bacterium AG-390-A02 | reverse complement strand
GAAATAAAATAATTAAATTATGATAAAAATACCTTTTGGAAGACCTGATATAACAAGTAATGAAATTAAATCGGTAGTTAAGGTTCTAAAAAATCCTATATTAGCTCATGGTCCCTTATCACACAAATTTGAAAATTTTTTTGCCAAATATACAGGAAGTAAATTTGCTACTACTGTATCATCTTGCACAGCTGGAATGCATCTTTTTTATATTGCTAACGAAATTAAGAAAGGAGATGAAGTTATTGTTACTTCTCAAAGTCATATTTCAACAGCACATTCAATTAGTTTAACAGGAGCAAAACCTATTTTTATAGATTGCAACTCTATAAACGGTACAATTGATGTAGGGAAGATAGAAGAGAAAATAACAAAAAAAACTAAAGCTATATCATTAGTTCATCATCTAGGTAATCCTGCTGATATGAATACTATAACTAAAATTGCAAAAAAATATAAGCTTCTTGTATTAGAAGATTGTGCTACAGCTTTGGGTGCTAAAATTAATAAAAAACATGTAGGAAATTTTGGAGATGCAGGAGTTTTTTCTTTTTATCCAATAAAACATATCACTACAGGAGAAGGTGGAATTATAATATCAAATAATAAAAAAATTATAGATAAAATAAATATGCTAAAAGCTTTTGGTGTCAACAAAAGTTATCTAAAAAGAAGAGTGCCTGGAGAGTATGATGCGGAATATTTGGGACTTAATTATAGAATGAACGAAATAAGTGCTGCTATAGGAATAGAACAGATAAAAAGATTTAATAAATTTTTAAAGATAAGAAAACAAAATTATAATTATCTATTATCAAAAATTATTAAAAAAAAAACTTTTGATATTGTTAAATTTAATAATAAACCATATTATGGTTCTTATTATTGTTTGTGTATAATTATAAAAGATAAAAATATTAATAGATTAGATATAATTAATAAATTAAATAACGAAGGTATTGGGACCAGTATTTATTATCCAAAACCTATTCCAGAAATGAAATATTATAAAAAAAAATATGGATATTCATCTCTAAAATTTAAAAATGCCGAAAAATTTAGTTATAGGTCGATCGCCATGCCACTTGGAACCCATTTAACAAAAAAAAATCTAAATACAATTGCTAAATCTATAAATAAAGTACTATAAACATTTATGAAAAGAATATGTATAATAGGTGGGGCTGGATTTATTGGTCATAATCTTGCAGTTTTGCTAAGAAATAGTGGGTATGAGGTATCTTGTGTAGACAACTTGATGGTAAACAACCTTATATCAGTTATTGGAAATAACGACTCTCTTAAATTTAAAGCCTTAAATAAAAAAATTTTAGATTCAAGATTAGAACTTTTAGAGAAAAACGATATAGAGTTAAAAATAGTAGATGCTAGAGACTACCATCTTGTCTCCAAGGTAATTGATGAGTTGAAGCCTGATGCAATAATTCATTTAGCTGCAGTTTCTCACGCTAATAGATCAAATAAAGATCCTTACAACACTTTTGATCATAGCTTTAGAACACTTGAGAACGTATTAGATTCTTCTCGAGGTAGAGTAGAAAGATTGGTTTATTTTTCTTCAAGCATGGTTTATGGAAATTTTACTAAGACTGAAGTCGAAGAGTCAGACAATTGCGAGCCGATTGGTATATATGGAACTTTAAAATATTGTGGAGAGAGAATAATTAAAGCTTATAATCAGGTATTTGATACTAAGTATACAATAATACGACCTTCAGCACTCTACGGGGAAAGATGTATAAGTCGAAGAGTGGGTCAAATCTTTATTGAAAATGCAATTAATAATCATGAAATAAAAATAGGTGGAGATGGAGAAGATAAATTAGACTTTACATATATAGAAGATCTATGTCATGGAGTTGAGCTTTGTTTAAAAAATAATAAAGCTGAAAACGAAACATTTAATTTGACATATGGAGGTTCAAAATCAATTAATAATTTAAAAGATATATTGCTTCAATATTTTCCGACTGCTGAAATAACTTATGAGAAAAGAGATAAGTTAATGCCCAAAAGAGGAACACTGAGCATTAAAAAAGCCAAAAAATTAATAGGATACAGTCCAAGCAATTCTATAGAAGAGGCATATCCAAAATATATACAATGGTATAAAGAATTTTTAAAAGCTAATATCTAAAAAATTTTTAAATGGTAGGAATAGAAAAAAAAACATTTTTATCATCAAAGTTTATTTATCATGATAAATGGTTGGAAAACATCTTTAAAAAAAATTGTTATATAATTAAAAATTTCAAAATTTTTAAATTACTTAAAACGGTTAAAAATTCTTTTATATTATTAAAAACAAAAAAAAAAATTGCGAAAGAAAACAGTGTTAGAAATTTAAAGTTTATAGATATTAATAAGACTTATTTAAAAAATATTAAAAAAACTGATGAGTATATAAAAAAAGAAAAAATATCATATAGGACAAAACTAAAAACGTCTGAAAAAAAAATAATTATAGAGCTTGCTTATAAAAACTTTAAATTG
Source organism: Pelagibacteraceae bacterium AG-390-A02 (assembly GCA_003278165.1). Taxonomy (GTDB): domain Bacteria; phylum Pseudomonadota; class Alphaproteobacteria; order Pelagibacterales; family Pelagibacteraceae; genus Pelagibacter. The sequence goes on along the minus strand of QCGU01000050.1, from coordinate 1,304 downwards.
AGTCGTTTTCATTTAGATAAAAGATTATCAAATTTGAAAGCAAACTTAATTAAAAAAAAAACATTACAAAATTTTTTTTCAGGTGGAAGAGGGAATATAATATTTGTTCAATTTTATGAAGGAAAAATATCAGGATTTTGTTTATTAATATATGAAAAAATTTATTTAGCTAGAATAGACTTAATATGTATAGATAAAAAATTTTCAAGTAAAGGTCTTGCAAAAGACTTAATAAATTATTGTTTTTATAGTCTTAAAAAAATTAATATAAAAAAAGTAATAGTGAGCACTAATGGAAAAAATTTAGCAGCTAATAAACTCTATCGATCTCTCAAATTTGTACCAAAAAGCAAACTTTTCATGTATCACTATATTTCATGAGGAATTTTGAGACAATTATTAATCCTTTTATTGTTGCTGAAATTGGGAATAATCATGAAGGTTCAATTAAAAATGCAATAAAATTAGTGAATGCAGCCAAAGCTTCAGGAGCTAATGCTGTAAAATTTCAAATTTTTGATCCACAAAAATATTCTTCACCAAAAGATAGAAAAAGAATTTCTCAGTTAAAAAAATTCTCATTAAAAAAAAAAGATATTATTAAATTAAAAAAAAAATGTGATCAATTAGGCATTATTTTTTTTGCTACTCCTTTTGATTTAAAAAGTGCAACTTTTCTAAATAAAATTCAAGATTTTTTCAAAATATCATCTGGAGATAACAATTATTTTGATCTTTTGAAAAAAGTAAGATCTTTTAAAAAACCAGTTATTATTTCCACTGGATTAATGGATTATAAAGAAATTAAAAAAGTTGTAAGATTTTTTAGGATGTTAAAGTTTTACAAAAAAAAAGCAAATTTATGTATAATGCATTGCGTTTCTGCTTACCCGGCGCTTAAAAAAAATATTAATCTAAATTCAATTACATTTTTAAGAAAAAAATTTCCAAATGTAACAATTGGTTATTCGGATCATACTTTGGGCAAAAAAATACCTAGCTTATCGTATTTATTAGGTGCAGAAATTATTGAAAAGCATTTTACACTGTCAAATAATTTTTCGAATTTTAGAGATCATAAAATTTCACTCAATCCTAAATCTTTTAAATCGTTTGTAAAAGAAATTAATTATTTAAAAATTATTCTTGGTAATTTTTCTAAAGAAGTCAATAAACAGGAAAAAAAAAATTATTCATCAATGAGAAGAAAAATAGTCTCAAATAAAAATTTAAAAAAAGGTCATAAGATGAAAAAAAAAGATTTTTTAATAGTTAGGTCTCAAGAGAATGGAATTTTTGCTTCT
>QCGU01000049.1 GCA_003278165.1 Pelagibacteraceae bacterium AG-390-A02 | reverse complement strand
GTATTTTCTGGAAGGACTACAGCTAGTGGTAAATTTTTATAAGCTGCCAACGCATCTGTTTCATAAGGCTTAATCTCATCTAATTCACTTAAAACATTATCCTTTGAGGTAAAATTTTTTAAGCTTGATACGATTATATCTTTTTTACTGACAGTTACTCTATCTACTTTTGGTAAAGCTATTTCAGACATAGCTTAACCTAGCATTTTTTTGATATTTTCCAATGCGTTAGAAATGTTATCCTGTGATGCAGCAAAGCTAAATCTTACGTAATCTTTACATGTTTTTCCAAATGCTGTGCCTGGGACAATTGCAACACCTGCTTCATGCATGGCTCTTTTACAAAACTCTGAACCATCCATTCCTGTTCCTATAACTTTTGGAAATGCATAAAATGCTCCTCCAGGTAAACTACATTCTACTCCTGGTAGACTATTTAGTCCTTCATGAATTAATTTTCTTCTTTGAGTAAATTTTTCCATCATCAAGTCAATTGAATCATCTGGTCCATCAAGCGCTGCTATTCCTGCAAATTGAGCTGCAGCATTAACACATGAAACACTGTTGATTAGTAATTTATTAATATGTTCTATTAAATTTTCAGGCCAAAAGCTCCAACCTAATCTCCAACCTGTCATTGAGTATGCTTTACTCCAACCTTCTAAAACAATTAGTCTTTCTCTTAACTCTGGATAGTTGAAGAATGTTGGCATTTCTTTGTTATCAAATATTTGTCTACTATAAATTTCATCACTTAAAATAGTAACGTGAGGATGTTTTTTTAAACCCTCAGCTAGTTTATCAATTTCGGATTTCTCAACAAAACTTCCAGTTGGGTTATTAGGATTAATTAAAATTAGCAATCTAGTTTTCTCAGTTATTAAAGATAAAATTTTATCTGCACTAAATTTTAAATCTTTATCCTCAGTTAAATCATAAGGTACAGCAGTAGAGCCTGTATAGTTAATCATAGACTCATAAATAGGAAAAGCTGGTGTGGGATGAATAATTTCTGCTCCTGGCTCACCAAAACACTGTATCGCATAATGCATTGTAGGTTTACCACCTGGCATTATAATAATTCTTTCTGGATCTACTTCAGTGTTATATCTCTTCTTGATCCATCTAGTGACTGCTTGTCTACACTCTAAAATTCCATTTGAAAGAACATAGCCATGGTGACCATCGTCTAAAGCTTTTTTTGCAGCTTCAACTACATGTTTAGGTGTTTTAAAATCTGGCTGACCTAAGCCAAGATGTATCATTGGATTTCCTTGTGCTTCTAATTTTTTAGCCTCTGCTAAAACTGAGAAAGCACTTTCTGTTCCAAGTCTATCAAGTGACGCTGCTAATTTCATATTAAAGCTGGAAAATATACATAAAAAAGAATGAATGTCTATTTTGAATTATTTAAAATTTCTATTAATTCCCTTAATTTCTATAGATAATTTTTGTCTCATCTAGGTCTTTTACAGATTTACATCCCATCAAAATCATGTTTCTTCTAATTTCTTTTTGCATGTTTTCTAACAATCTCTCAACACCCTTTTGGCCTCCAGCACCTAGACTAAAAAGAAAAGCTTTTCCAAAACTACAAGCTGTTGCACCAGCTGCAAGAGCTTTAAGAACGTGAGTTCCTCTTCTCACACCACCATCAAGAATAATTTCTAATTTATCTCCTACCGCATCTGAAATTGCTTTTACTTGATCAAAAGGAGATCTAGATCCATCCAATTGTCTTCCACCATGGTTGGATATCATTATTGCTGTACAACCTATATCAATTGCTCTCTTTGCATCTTCAACAGACATCACACCTTTTAATGCCATTGGTTTATTCCATTTTTTAATGCAGTATTCTGCATCTTTCCAATTCATGGCTGGATCGTATTGCTCATTTATATAATCCATTACTGATTTTGCTATATTTGTTCCTTTGTCAGTTTTATTTTTAATATTTGCTAATTCAAATTTTTTGTTTGTAAAATATTTAAAAACCCAACCAGGTCTCATAGCAAAACTTAATAAACTATCTAATGTAAATTTAGGTGGTGTAGTAAATCCCGTTCTATGATCTCTTTCTCTGTTACCAGCAACTAAAGTATCAACAGTAATACACATACCATCAAAATTAGCTCTACTACATCTTTCAATTAAATCATCTGTAATTGATTTATCTTTATGAATGTAAAGTTGAAATAGTTTTGGACCACTAGAAATATTTGCGACTTCTTCAATAGAAAATGATGCCATTGTAGACATACTATAAATTGTATTAAATTTTTCTGCTGCTCTAGCAGAAGCTTTGTCTCCTTCTGGATCATACAAGCTTTGCATTGCGGTAGGAGATAAGAATAGTGGCATATCAATTTTTCTACCAAAAACTGTTGTGGATAAATCAGGTTCACCAACACTATTCAGAATATTTGGAACTAAGTCACAATCATTAAAAGAATTTGTATTTCTATTCAAAGTAATTTCATCATCGGCACCTCCATCAATATAGTGAAATATTGGTGCCGGAAGTTTCTTTTTTGCTAATTTTCTAAAATCATCAAAATTATAGCAGTCTTTTATATTCATAAGAAAATACTTAGAAGTTTTTAAAGAAATTAAACATATAACTATTTGCCCCAGGATTTTTACTTCCTAAACTAGCATTAGATATATGATTATATGAAAAACCAAATTGACTACTCTCAGACATATCTAAAGAGATTTGTAATTCAGACTTAAATTCCAAGACGTGACCAAGATCTTTTCCATCACCTTCGTGATATAATCCAGGTGTAAAACTCGGATTAAAATTTAAAGATCCAATTTTATATTGAGCTTCTACTCCTGTATAAACATAAGCTGCATTATCTGAAGTAATAAGAGCACCAGTAATTGGTGATAAATTTCCTAGAAAAGTGTCTCTGTTTAAATTTTCATTTTGATGTTGAAAACCTAACAAAGTTGATTTTTTGCCATCATCACTAAAATCAAACATTCCTGTGTAAATATTAAACTCAGTATTTAAATCTCTATTTTTGATTTCTTCTGCATTTGATGAGATCGTAAATGCTAGAAATGAGAATAAGATTAGTATTTTTTTTAGAGACATTTTAGATTAATTTTTAAATTTAAGTTTTTTAAAGATTATTGCACCTCCAAATAAAAATATCAATATTGGCAATAACCAAAGAATATAAGTGTTTTTATTTAAACCAGGGTCATACAAAATCCAATCACCATATTTTTCTTTGAAAAAATCATAAATTTCATTTTCAGATAATCCCTCATCAAGTTTTTTATCAACTAAAATTTTCATACTATTTGCAAAATCTGAATCTGAATCATACACAGATTGACCCTGACAAATTAAACATCTTAAATTTTTGGTAATTTTATTTCTTTCAAGCTGATCATCAGCAAATGATATTTTTGGAATTAATAATAAAATAATTATAATTAATTTTAAAATTCTCATTTTATAATTAAGTTAATTTCGTTAATTAATTCTTCATTTAATGGTCCAATATATTTTGAAACTATTTTATTTTTATGAATCAAAAAAGTTTCTGGCACACCGTATGCTCCCCACTCTATTGAAATTGTACCTTCTTCATCTAATAATATTGTTTCGTATGGATTTCCCAGTTTTGTTAGAAAATTTTGAGCATTATTAAAATTATCTTTATAATTTAATCCAATTAAAGTTACTTTATTGTTTTCACTTAATCTCATTAAATAAGAATGTTCCTCTCTACATGGAACGCACCATGAGGCCCATATATTTAATAAATAAAATTTATTTGAATTAAATATTTCTGATGAATTAACATTTTCTTTGCTATCAAACTTAATACTAGAA
>QCGU01000048.1 GCA_003278165.1 Pelagibacteraceae bacterium AG-390-A02 | reverse complement strand
TGAGGAACAAAAACAAGAAACTAAAAAACCTAAGCCTTTAGTTTTAACTGAGGAAGTTGCTCAAGACCCGACACCAATTAGAGAGAATAGAAACGATACTTTGTCTCCTGCTGTGAGAAAAATTGTAACTGAAAATAATATTGATATTGGTTCAGTTCAAGGTTCAGGAAAAAATGGCCAAGTTCTAAAAGGAGATCTTATAAGTTTAATGGGCGCAAATCCAAAACCATCAGAGAGAAAAATTCAATATGGTCAAGAAGAACGAATTAAAATGACCAGACTAAGACAGACAATTGCCAAAAGATTAAAACAAGCTCAAGAAAATGCAGCACTTCTTACAACTTTTAACGAAGTTGACATGACTAATATCATGGAAATGAGAAAAGAAAATCAACAAGACTTTCAAAGTAGATATGGAATTAAATTAGGCTTCATGTCATTCTTTGTTAAAGCATGTGTGGTAGCATTGAAACATTTTCCTGCTGTTAATGCTGAAATTGATAGCGATGAAATTATATATAAAAACTATTATAATATTAGTTTTGCTGTAGGTACGGATAAAGGTTTAGTTGTTCCAGTTTTAAGAAATGCAGATGAACTTTCATTTGCAGATATTGAAAAAAATATTAAAGATATTTCTGAAAAAGCTAGAGACGGAAAATTAACAATTGAAGATTTACAAGGAGGAACATTCACCATTAGCAATGGTGGAGTATATGGTTCTATGTTATCAACTCCAATTCTAAACTTGCCTCAATCAGGCGTTCTAGGAATGCATAACATAGTAGAGCGACCAGTGGTTGTAGATGGTGAAATAAAAATAAGACCTATTATGTATTTAGCTCTTTCATATGATCATAGAATTATTGATGGTAAAGAATCTGTTTCTTTCTTAAAAATGATTAAAGAAAATCTAGAAGATCCTAGAAGATTATTTTTGGATATTTAAATGTCAGAAAAATTTCAAGCTGTAGTTATTGGAGGAGGGCCCGGTGGTTATGTTTGTGCAATTAGGCTTGCACAATTAGGTTTAAAAACAGCTTGTATTGAATCGAGAGGTTCATTAGGAGGAACTTGTTTAAATGTTGGCTGTATACCCTCAAAAAGTTTATTAAATCTTTCTGAAGAATTTCATAAAGTAAAAAATCTGGCCAATAAGGGCATCGAGATAGGTGAGGTGAAACTTAACCTTGAAAAGATGATGAAAAGTAAAGATAAAGCTGTAACAATATTAACCAAAGGCGTTGAATTTCTTTTAAAAAAAAACAAAGTTACTTATTTTAAAGGTCACGGAAGCTTTAAATCAAAAAATCAAATCTCAATTAAAGATGACAAGAATAATGAGACAATTATTGAGTCAGAAAAAACAGTTATAGCAACCGGATCTGTGCCGGTTTCATTACCTGGAATTGATATTGATGAAAAAGTAATAGTTTCCTCAACAGGGGCTTTAAAATTAGAGAAAGTACCAAATAAAATGGTTGTAGTTGGAGGTGGATACATTGGTTTAGAGATGGGTTCAGTTTGGTCAAGATTAGGTTCAGAAGTTCAGGTCGTAGAATTCTTAGATCATATTACACCTGGTATGGATAAAGAAATTTCTTCTGAGTTTATGAAAATTTTAAAAAAACAAGGTATTAAATTTAATATGCAAAACAAAGTTGAAACAATTCAGAAAAATAACAACGGAGCAGTTGTTTCAACAGTAGATAAAGACGGCAATAAAAACAATTTTGAATGTGATGTAGTGTTAATTTCTGTTGGAAGAAAGCCAAATACGGATGGATTAAATTTAGATGCAGTGGGAATTGATTTAGATGAAAGAAAAAGAATAAAAACTGATAAAACTTTTAAAACAAATGTCGAAAATATTTTTGCTATTGGCGATGTAATAGTAGGACCAATGCTTGCTCATAAAGCTGAAGATGAAGGAATCGCAGTTGCTGAAAATATTGCAGGACAATCTGGACATGTTAATTATGATACGATTCCTGGTGTTGTGTATACTACTCCAGAAGTTGCATCTATAGGAAAAACAGAAGAACAATTAAAAGAACTTAATCAAAAGTATAAAGTTGGTAAATTTTCATTTATGGCAAATTCTAGAGCTAAAGCAATTGATGATGCTGAGGGATTTGTAAAAATATTAGCAGATGAGCAAACAGACAAAGTATTAGGAGCTCATATTATAGGTCCTCATGCAGGAGAGTTAATCGCTGAAATAGGTGTAGCTATGGAATTTGGTGCAAGTTCAGAAGATATAGCGAGAACATGTCATGCGCACCCAACATTTTCAGAAGCAGTTAAAGAAGCTGCATTATCAGTAGATAAAAGAGCAATACACTCTTAAACTATAGGATTTTATAGGAAAATCCCAAATTATCCTTGTGTATCAATAAGAATAACCAAATTTTTCAAAATAAATAAAACCATTTAAATTTATTGTGGTTGTTAACTTTTTTTAAATATTTATTCGTATTTCTTGGTACGATCTTGGTACGGAGCTTAAAATCCTCTTGGTACATTCTTGGTACGGGTATGTATTTGACTCTGAGTTAGACTCATGTTTCAGGATTTGCTAATCTTGGATCATGAAAAAGCTTTCAGTTGTGATATTTCTGGGATTTATCATGACATCAAAAACTTATGCATATAATTATTGTAATGCATATTTGAAAAGTTCAAAGCCTTTAGACAATCCTACGATGTCAAATATAGCACTTCTTGAGTCAGAGCTTAATTGTTTAGGAAAAACTAAAGAAGCATCAATGTTTCAAGAACAGATGTATGAAATGATGGAAAAACATTTAGATGAATGGGTTAAAATAATGATCAATCCTGACGAAAATGATAAAAAAATTGCAAAACAAATGCAGCAAGAATACATAGGTTCTGTAGTCAGATTATTTTTTAAATTGAAAGATAATTAATGGAAACTTGGCAAATAATATTAGCAATAATAATAGTTGGATTATCAATCATTATGCCAATTTATTATTCATATAAAAAAAAGAAACTAAAAATAGCATTAAAAGAGGGAAGAGAAGTAACTGAAAGAGAAAAAATAAGAGTTTATATAGATAATATAAATGAAAAATTTCGAGCTAAACATAAGTGATAAAAAAGAAAAAAACAAAAAAAAAAAGAAAAAAATTAAAAAAATATGAAGATAATTATTCATTAAGTTCATTTGATTATTATCAACAAAAAAGTTTATTTTCTTTATTAATGGAAAATCACATCGTTCAATTTATTTTAATTTTTATAATCGGATGGATTTATGTCGGGATATGGATGAATACTTCTTATTATGACCCCTATAAAGAATTACTTGATCAACCTAATTTAGAAGTAGCTTTTGTTCCACCCTGGATTTTAACTTTTTTTTATTTTTTATGGGGCAAGGTTAGTCCTAATGATTATATTGGAGGAAATCTTTTGACTCATGTATTGTCTGGTTTATTTATTTCTTTATTTGTAGTTCTATCTTGTTTCGGAATGATGCTATTAGGTCTTATAATTTTTGGACTTTTTGGTGTAACGCTAGGTTTGATATTTTAAATGAGTTATATTTGGGTAATCATTGGATCTGTTATAGGGAACTTCTAGAGACGAAAGAAATATACAACTACTTTGTGCGAGGCATAATCTGCAAAAAAGTGATAAGATATTATAATGAAAAAGCAAAATGATACGTGGCTAGGCTTTTTTAAAAAAACCTTAAAAGTATCTGGCATAATTGTACTATTATTTATAGTTTCTATAATTGTTACAATATACATATCTTATAGGAATAACTCCTACACATATCTATCTTGTATTGAAAAAGGTGATGATAAAATAAATTATTTTGCATTTAATAATAGTAGACTTCTACAAGGCTGGGACTCAATTGAGGGAGAGTTTAAACAAAATTTAAAGATAATTGAA
>QCGU01000047.1 GCA_003278165.1 Pelagibacteraceae bacterium AG-390-A02 | reverse complement strand
CAGAATATTGAAGACCTGATGCAAATCCTGTTGGTGTACAGGTGAATACTTTTTTAAAGTTCGTTGCCTGCTGACTTGCTTGGTTTATTTCACCCAAAACTAACAATCCAACTAGTAAATTGCTAATATTTTTCTTAAATTTTTGTGAATTAGCTTCCGCTATAGCTTTTGCGGTAGCCTCTTCTGCTAAACGTTGATTTGCTCTTGCAGTTTCAGCCTTTGCAATAGCGATTTCTTTTTCAGCATTAATTTTAGCTAGTTCTAGTTCCATGGTCATTATTTTAAAAACACAATCATTAAATTTTTCTGTACCTTTCTTTAAATTTAATTGATCTTTACACACATAATTAAATTGCTGTTCTTTGTTTTCAAATTTATTGGCTCTCAGAACTCTTTCCTCTGCTTTTTTTGCTTTTCTTGTTAAGACCTTATCCATTAAAATATTATCTTTCTGATTTGAGTCATTTCTAATTTCAAAAGATCCATCAGAAAAAAAATGAGTTATTGACCAAGTTTTACAAAATTTTCTAGAACCAGCATCTTTTCTGCAGAGCTTTATTACATCATCTAGGGCTAGACCATATGTTCCCCGCTCGCTTTTGTATAAATCACCTGTTTTAGTGTTTACTCCAGTGACACCATATTTGATTATTTCTTTATTTGCATAACCATTCCCGCCAAACAACAAACTAAAAACCACGATCCCTAAAAGTTTTTTCATTGATTATTTAATTCGTATAGCGTCTTTCCTTTGTACATCCAAAATTGAGGACCTGCTATTTTATTCCACGTATATCCCATCTCTTGAACAATTTCTAAAGCAGATTGCGAAAGCGACATCGGTCTTCCTTTAAATTCAATTAAATCATTTTCTAAAACTTTAGCTTTTATTGATTTATCTTTTTTAAATTCTAACTCTTCACCTACTTCAATACCTATTTGGGCAAAATTAAATCGATTTCTATTTCTCTCTTTGTCTAATGCTGTTTTGTCACTTGTGTTTTCAACTACGTCTTCCCTTGGAGTAACATCTTCACCCTCAGCAATATCTAGTGCTGCTTTTGCTTGTTCGGGAGACATTCTAAAAAATTCTCTATTGTCTCTTATTCTAAATTCATCAAACGCCTCATGCATTTTCTTTTCTACAAATTCAGCTTTATCTATACGTTTTGCGTAATAACACTCAAATGGAATAGGTGTTGCAGTCTTGTCTAGCTCTTTCATCCTTTGCTCTACTGAGTTGTCTGTGAAACCAATCTTAATTATGCCTGGCATTGCTTGATTGGTTAAGATGTACACAGTTTTCATAATTGAAGATTAACAAATCATGAACTAAGAGTCTAAAAACAAATTTAATAATAAATTATTCTAATTTTATTGACTCCAAAACGAGCACACTATGAGCACAGTGAGGTTAAAATTTTGAAAATTTTTTGCAAAAAGTTCCCATAAAAAATTCACTTTGGTGCGGTCGGAGAGACTCGAACTCTCATGGACTAGGTCCACACGGCCCTCAACCGTGCCTGTCTACCAATTTCAGCACGACCGCGATATGTCTCATAATAAATGAATGACAAGTATGTTTCAAATTGGTAAAAAACTTTATGGAATTTACACAAGAAGTTCGTAAAGCAACAGATTCAATTTACCAAAAAATTTCTAAGGTAATACCTGAGATAGAATGGTCAGTGCACGCACCATACATTTATAAAATCAATAAATTAAAAAAAGAAAAGAATGCAGTAATTTTAGCTCACAACTATCAAACTCCAGAAATTTATCATGGTGTTGCTGATTTTTCTGCAGATTCGCTTGCCTTAGCTGTAGAGGCATCAAAAACTTCGGCAGATATAATTCTAATGGCGGGAGTTCACTTTATGGCTGAAACTGCAAAATTAATGAGCCCTAATAAAAAAGTTATTTTACCTGACATGGAGGCGGGTTGTTCTTTATCATCTTCAATTACTGGAAAAGACGTAAGAGTACTTAAAGAGAAATATCCAGGAGTACCAGTTGTTTCATACGTAAACACTTCTGCTGAAGTAAAAGCTGAAACAGATGTTTGTTGTACATCAGCAAACGCAGTCAAAATTGTAAAGTCTCTTGGAGTTAAAAAAGTTATATTTTTGCCTGATGATTACCTTGCAAAATATGTTGCATCTCAAACTGATGTTGAAATTATATCTTGGAAAGGAATTTGTATTGTTCATGACCAATTTAATAAAAAAGAAATTGAAGATATTAGAAAAAATAATCCTGGAATAAAAATTATTGCTCATCCAGAATGTCCACCAGATGTAATTGAAGCAAGTGATTTTGCAGGATCTACTTCTGGAATGATTAAATATGTAAATGACAATCAACCCAAAAAAGTAATGATGGTAACTGAATGTTCAATGAGTGATAACATTCAAATAGAAAATCCAAATGTAGATTTTGTTAAACCATGTAATATGTGTCCACATATGAAAAAGATCACTTTACCCAAAATTTTAGATTGTTTAGAAAATGAAACTGGCGAAATTATTATGGACAAAGAAACAATAGAGAAAGCCAGAATATCTGTAGAGAGAATGGCAGCCATTGGCAGATAATTAAGTGTCAAAAATTAAATTAAGCAAAGAATTTATTAAAAGTACAGTTAAGTTAGCTCTTAACGAAGATCTTTATCCCTCAGGAGATATTACTTCAGCTTTAATTAATAATGATAAGATCGTAAAAGTTAAATTAATATCAAATCAAAATGCAGTTGTTGCTGGATTATCATTTGCTAAGCAGACTTTTTCATTAATAGACAATAAAATTAAATTTATAATTAAAAAGAAAGATGGTTCAAAAATTAAAAAAGGTTCTATAGTTGCTTTAGTAAAGGGTAAGGCAAAAAATATTTTAATTGCTGAAAGAGTTGCATTAAACTTTTTGTCTCATATTTCTGGAATAGCAACTAAAACAAATGAATTTGTTAGATTAGCTGGAAAAAATACTAAAATTTGTTGTACAAGAAAAACAATTCCGAACCTTAGAGTAATTCAAAAATATGCTGTTAAGTTAGGTGGTGGAACAAACCACAGATTTAATTTAAGTGATGAATACTTAATAAAAGATAATCATATTGCAAGTTCAGATTTAAAAACTTTAGTTACTGATGCAATTAAAAACAAAAAAGGAAAAAAAATTACAGTAGAAGTTGATAAAATTGATCAACTTAAATCAATTTTAGGATTAAAGTTTAATACTGTTTTGCTAGATAATATGAATATCAAAAATTTAAGAAATGCAGTTAAAATTGCAAAAAAATTTTATGAAACTGAGGCTTCAGGTAATGTTAATTTAAAAACTGTTAAAGCAATCGCTTCTACTGGAGTAAATAGAATTTCTGTAGGAAGCATTACTCATAGTGCTACTGCAGTTGACTTTAAGCTGGAAATTTAATTTACAAATTTAGAAAGATCTGGCTTGAAATAATTAGGACCTTTCATAACTTTTCCAGCCTCATTGTAAATAGGTTTTCCATTTTTATCTAATTTGCTCATATTTGAGTTTTGAACTTCTTCAAAACATTTATCTAAATCTATTCCAAAAGCATGTCCTGCCCCGTATGTTACATACAAAATATCTGTAAGTGCATCAGCAACTTCTAATAAATCTTTGTTATTCATAGCTTCAGTAAGCTCATCTAACTCTTCTTTAATTAGATCTAATCTTAATTTATTTATCTTATCAGTGCTAAAAGATGGCTTAGTTTTAACATCTTGACCAAAGGTTTTCATAAAAGTTCCAACTTTACTAAAATTCGACATATTGCTCCTGTAAGTTTTTTAAAATTTATTGTATTAATATAATTATTTGTACTTAAAAATTAATCAATGAAATTAAGAAAAGAATTTGACAGTATTGGAAGTATAAATGTACCCAATGACAAATATTGGGGTGCATCAACCCAAAGATCAAATAAATTTTTTAATATTGGGAAAATTTTAGTTAATATTTCTATAATAAAATCTATTGCTATAATTAAAAGATCAGCAGCTATAGTTCATGCTAAAGATAAATTAATTAATAATAAAATTTCCAAAGCAATTATAAAAGCTTCAGATGAGGTTATTAAAGGAAAATTAGATGAAAATTTCCCTTTAAAAGTTTGGCAAACAGGATCTGGTACTCAAACAAACATGAATGTA
>QCGU01000046.1 GCA_003278165.1 Pelagibacteraceae bacterium AG-390-A02 | reverse complement strand
GCTTGTTAGGTCTTTTTTATTTGAATTGTTCATATTATATAAAATTATTTTGTCTTAAACTTTCAGCCAAAACTATTGCAACTGAAGACGCTATATTTAAAGATCTTGCTTTTTCACTCATGGGAATTTTTAAACGATCACGAATTAGCTCATGAACCCTTTTAGGGACCCCAGCGCTCTCTCTTCCAAATAAAATTGTATCATCGGCTTTAAAGTTAAATTTAGTATAATTTATAGAACCCTTGGTTGTCATTAAAACAATCCTTTGATTCTTTTTTTCTTCAAAAAAATGTTCTGCACTTTGATAAAATTTTATTTTCCTATAGTCCATGTAATCCATAACAACTCTTTTAAACCTTTTGTCAGTTAATAAAAATCCACATGGCTCAATAATTTCTAATTCAGCTCCTAAACAGGCGCATGTTCTTATAATCGCAGCTGTATTCTGTGGAATATCAGGCTCGTATAGTGAAATTTTAGGTCTAGGTTTCATCCTTAATGTGTCATTCTTTCAGTAGAAAAATTACTTTTATCTTATAAGAAATCGTATATTAAATTAATTTTTTAACAAAAAATTATTACAAATGTCAGATAAAAAGCCAAAAAGAAGAGAGTTTTTATTTACAGCAACTACAGCTGTAGGTGCCGTTGGAGCAGCAGCAGTAGTGTGGCCCATGGTAGATCAAATGAACCCAGATGCTTCAGTTAAAGCATTAGCAAGTACAGAGGTTGATGTAAGTTCGGTTAAACCTGGAAATACAATTACAGTTCTGTGGAGAGGAAAACCAGTTTTCATTAGAAGAAGAACAAAAGAAGAGATCGAAGAAGCAAGATCTGTAAAAATGGAGGAATTAATTCATCCAGAAAAAGATGAGGATAGAGCAAAAAATCCTGAATGGTTAGTAATGGTAGGAGTCTGTACTCATTTAGGATGTGTACCTTTGAATGACAAAGGTGATTATAATGGATGGTTTTGTCCATGTCACGGTTCTCACTATGATACATCTGGAAGAATTAGGAAAGGGCCAGCTCCTTGGAATATGGAAGTTCCTAAATATGAATTCGTGAATGCAAACACAATTAAAATAGGATAGTAAATTTATGAGTGATCACGATTATAAACCTAAATCTAAAGTTGGTCAGTGGTTTAATGATAGATTACCGCTACTAACTCTTGCAAATCATCTAACAGATTATCCTACTCCAAAAAATTTAAATTACTGGTGGACATTTGGTGGAATTTTGACTTTTTGCCTAATCACACAAATCATAACAGGATTAACTCTAGCTATGCATTACATTGCTCATGCTGACATGGCATTTGAAAGTGTTGAGCATATAATGAGAGATGTGAACTACGGATGGTTAATTAGATATATACATGCAAATGGCGCATCAATGTTTTTTCTTGCTGTTTACATTCATATTTTTAGATCGTTATTTTATGGATCTTACAAATCTCCAAGAGAAATTATTTGGATTTTAGGAATAGTAATTTACCTGTTAATGATGGCAGCTGCATTCATGGGTTACGTTTTGCCTTGGGGACAAATGAGTTTCTGGGGAGCAACTGTTATTACAAATTTATTTAGTGCAATACCATTAGTAGGAGAAGGAATTGTAACATGGTTGTGGGGTGGATACTCAGTTGATAACCCAACTTTAACAAGATTTTTTACTTTGCACTACTTAATCCCTTTTTTAATTTTAGGTCTTGTAGTTTTACATATTTGGGCACTTCATGTACCTGGAAATAACAATCCCGTTGGTATTGATATTAAAAAACCTTCTAAAGATACTGTCCCATTCCATCCATACATTGTTATCAAGGATGGTTTTGCATTACTAATGTTCATGATTGTTTTTGCATTTTTTGTTTTTTATACGCCTAATATTTTAGGACATGCAGACAATTACATTGAAGCAAACCCTATGGTAACACCAGCTCATATAGTTCCAGAATGGTATTTGTTACCTTTTTATGCAATATTAAGATCAGTGCCAGATAAACTTCTTGGAGTAGTTGCAATGTTGTCTGCAATTTTAATACTTGCAGCTTTACCTTGGTTAGATACTTCTAAAATTAGATCAGCAGTGTTTAGACCTTTGTACAAACAATTTTACTGGATTTTAGTGGCAGACGTTTTAATTTTAGGTTACGTGGGGGCAATGCCTGCAGAAGGCCTTTATTTATTAATAGCAAGAGTAGCCACTGCATATTATTTCTTACATTTTTTAGTTATTCTCCCTGTGTTAGGATTTAAAGAGAGAACATTACCTGTCCCACTAAGTATAACGGAACCTATTTTAGGTGGATCACCAAACTTAGCAGCAGCAAGACATAGAGAAAGTAAAATAAAATAAGGTGAAAAAGTTATTTAAATTAATTTTAATACTTTCATTTTTTTCTTTATATAGCGCTCAAACTTTTGCTGCAGAAAAAGTAGACTATCTTAAAACAGATTGGAGTTTTAAAGGTCTTTTTGGAAAATTTGATAGGGCATCTCTTCAAAGAGGATATCAAGTTTATACTGAAGTTTGTGCTTCTTGCCATTCAATGAAATATTTGAGCTACAGAAATTTATCAGAAGAGGGTGGGCCAGAGTTTTCAGAGGCAGCCGCAAAAGCAATTGCTGCTTCTTTTGATGTTAAAGATGGACCAAATGCTGATGGTGAAATGTTCACTAGACCTGGAAAACTTTCAGATAAATTTGTAATGCCATACGACAATGTCAAAGCCGCGCAAGCAGCTAATGGAGGAGCGTATCCACCAGACATGTCTGTTTTAGTTAAAGCTAGAGGCGGTGGAGTTGATTATATTTATTCTTTACTTCAAGGTTACGAAGATCCACCGAGTGGAGTAACTTTGGATGATGGAGTTTACTATAACAAATATATGTATGGTAATAAGATTAGAATGGCAGCACCATTATCAGATGGAATAGTAGAGTATGGCGATGGTACTAATGCGTCTGTTGAACAGATGTCAAAAGATGTAACAACATTTTTAATGTGGGCCGCAGAGCCTCACTTAGAAGCAAGGCACCAAATGGGATTTAAAGCTATAGTGTATTTGATTATTTTAACTATTTTAGTTTACTTCAGTATGAAGAAAATTTGGTCACGTGTTGAATCTGAAGTTTAATACATCTCCATCTTTAACAATATAATCTTTTCCTTCTAATCTCATTTTTCCATTTGCTTTAGAATTTACCCAGCCACCATTTGCTACAAAGTCTTCATAAGAAATAGTTTCAGCCCGAATAAAGCCTTTTTCAAAATCAGTATGAATTTCACCTGCTGCCTTAGGAGCTGTACAATTTTTTTTAATTGTCCATGCTCTTGTTTCCTCAGGACCTGATGTAAAATAAGTATCTAGTTCTAGTATATTGTAACCTTTTTGAATTAACATATTTAATCCAGTTTCTTTTAAACCGATCATTTCCATGTAATTTTTTTTCTCTTCAGCTGGCAGTTCATTAATTTGATTTTCAATATCAGCAGATACAATTAGAGTATTTTCATTGCCAAATTTTTCTGTGAAGTCGTTTGTATATTTATTGCCATTCTGAACACTTTGTTCATCAACATTACAAACATATATTTTTGGTTTAATCGATAATAAACCACTTTGATTTAATTGCTTGGTATCAAATTGTGTTTTTAGAACTGAAATATCTTTATCGTTATTGATGCAATCTAGAGCAATTTCTAAAATTTTAAGTTGCTCCTCATCTACATTTTTTTTGTTATTTTTTTCCAATCTTTTTTGAATACTTTCAAGATCTGCAAGCATCATTTCAGTTTCGATAATTTCTAAATCTCTCACTGGGTTTACATCAGGATTAACATTTTGAATATCATCTGAATCAAAACATCTAATCATATGAATTACTGCATCAACTTCTCTGATATGAGAAAGAAATTTATTTCCTAATCCTTCTCCTTTTGAAGCTCCTTTTACAAGACCAGCAATATCAACAAATGAAATTGTAGTATTAATTACCTTTTTAGAGTTAGAGACTTTTGATAATTTAGACAATCTTTCATCTGGTACAGGAACTACCCCAACATTTGGATCAATTGTACAAAATGGAAAATTAGCTGCTAGTGTTGCAATAACGAAATCTCTACCCTGAATAGTTGGTACAACTTCAGGATCTAAATTAATTGAATATTTTAAAATTGATGCTGAAGATGTAATAGTTTTTCATGACGATTTGGATGTAGAGTTTGGAAAAATTAAAGCTAAGTTTGGTGGATCTAGCGCAGGTCATAATGGTATAGCATCAATAGAT
>QCGU01000045.1 GCA_003278165.1 Pelagibacteraceae bacterium AG-390-A02 | reverse complement strand
GCTGCAACTAGAGGAATTGGCGCCTTTGTGAAACCCCAAACAACAATTACATAGATAATAAAAGATATAGATCCTCCTACCCAAAATATCATTTTTGCATCTTTAAAAACCTTTGAAAAAATATTCTCATGTTTATTAAATTTTAAAATGATAGGAAAAACTAAAGCGCTAAATAAAAAAGAAAAACTAATATAGGAAATTGCTGATGTACTTACTCTAGCCCCATATCCATCAATTAAAGAATAAAGACCTATAAATGATCCAGTAAGTAATGAGTATTTAATTATCTCAATTTGATTGTGGTTTTTTGAACCAAATAATCCAAGAAACATTATTCCTGCACAAATTAACAATATTGAAACAAGAGTTGCTATTTTAAATACAACCCCAAGAAATATAATGGAAATTAATGTAGCCAATAAAGGTCCAAAGCCTCTAAATATTGGATAGACATTAGTGTAGTCCCCTACCTTGTAAGAATTTAACATATACCATTGATAACCTTGATGAGCTAATACGCTGGCTATTATATATGGAAGTGACTCTTTTCCGGGAAGAGGAAAATAAAAGATACAAATTAAAGCTAAAGGTATGTGGCCTAAAACAATAGCTAGAACCGCTATAGCCTTATCTGGATGATGTTTAACCATCGCATTCCAAATGGCATGCATAATAGTTGCTAATAGAATTACAAAAAAGACTGTGGTGTCCATTAATTATTTATTTTACTCTACCGTAAACGTCTTGGTATCTTACAATGTCAGTTTCTTTTAATATTGATCCTACTTGAGCTTCAACAATTTTAACTGGTTTTTTTCCAGGATTTTGAACTCTGTGAATTGCTTCTAATGGTATAAATATGTGTTCTCCAGGTTTTTTAGTAATAATATCCTTATTAAGCGTTATTTTTGCATTTCCT
Source organism: Pelagibacteraceae bacterium AG-390-A02 (assembly GCA_003278165.1). GTDB lineage: Bacteria > Pseudomonadota > Alphaproteobacteria > Pelagibacterales > Pelagibacteraceae > Pelagibacter. The sequence goes on along the minus strand of QCGU01000045.1, from coordinate 3,513 downwards.
TGTGTAACCAACCAGTGTTCAGCTCTATGATGATGTTTTTGTAAGCTTAATATTCCCTTTGGTTTTACATATAATTCTTTAATTAAAAATTCCTTACCCTCGAATAAATTTGTGTATTTGCCCCATGGTCGATAATAAATATTTTTCTTCTTTATATATTTACTTTTATTTTTATCATACATTTTCAAAATTTCTTTCCAGCTACCAAGATCTGACCAAGGTATATCTAATTTGATAGCGTTAATTTGTTTGGTTTTTTCTAAAATTGCACAATCAAAAGATTTAGCAGTAGCTTTTATAAATGAAGCTTTATTTAAATAATATGTGTTAGTCTTATATTTTGCTTTATTAACTGCTTTTACACAATTTCTATAAGTTTTAGGCTGATATTTTTTAAAGTTATTAATAATGGAATCTTTTCGAAGATAAAACATTCCTGAATTCCAATAGCCTTTATTCTTTATAATTTGTTTTGCTTTAGCTTTTTTTGGTTTTTCAATAAATCTTGTTACTTTATTAATATTACCTTTAATTTTTTTTGTTAAAAAATAACCATAATCACTCGTTGGAAATTTAGGTTTAATTCCAAAAACAAATATATTTTCTTCATTAAGATTTGATTTATTTTTATTTATTGCCTTATTAAAAGTACTCATCTTTTCAATCAAATGATCTGCTGTAAAAAACATTAAAGTTTGATTTTCAGGTATATCTTTAATTAAAGCTGTGCTTAATATTGCTGGTGCAGTGTTTCTTTTTGCTGGCTCAACAACAATTTTATATTTGCTAATTTTGTTTTTTCTTAAATGCTTTTTAACTTTGTTTAAGTATTTCTTATTAGTGCTGATAATGGGAGAATCATAAATTGAAGCTTTTGTTCTCTCTAATGTTTTTCCAAGTAATGTCCAATTACCAAAATCAATAAACTGTTTAGCTTGATGATTTTTAGAATTTGGCCAGAGTCTTGTGCCAGATCCACCACAAAGTATTACAGGTCTGATTTTTAATTTATTTAAATTTTGATTCATCTTAATAAATATATATATATTAGTACTTTATATGCCAAAAAAAATAGCACTTATAACAGGAATTTCGGGACAAGATGGTGCCTATCTTGCAAAATTTCTTTTAAAAAAAAATTATAAAGTAATTGGAGTCGAAAGAAGATCAGCTAGAAGTAATAACTGGAGACTTGAAAGGTTGAACATAGCAAATAAGGTGACAATTGAAGATATAGATATAAAGGAAATAAATAACCTTATTAGGTTATTCAATAAATATAAAATCGATGAAGTTTATAATTTAGCTGCACAATCTTTTGTGCACAGTTCGTTTCAAAACCCTATTGAAACCTCTCAGGTAAACGCTATTGGAGTACTAAATATTTTAGAAATTATAAGAAATCATAAAAGCAAAATTAAATTTTATCAAGCATCGACTTCTGAGATGTTTGGCAAACATGGTAAAAAAAAACAAGATGAAAAAACAATTTTTCATCCAAGAAGCCCGTATGCTACCTCAAAAACATTTGCCCACTATTCTGTTCAAAACTATAGAGAATCTTATAATTTGCACGCTGTAAATGGAATTTTATTTAATCATGAGTCGCCATTACGTGGAGAGGAGTTTATAACAAGAAAAATCACTCTTGGATTGGCAAAAATATATTTAGGAAAACAAAAAATTTTAAAAATTGGTAATATTTATTCTAAAAGAGATTGGGGTTATGCTGAAGATTATATTGAAGCAATGTGGAAAATGATACAATCCAAAAAACCTAAAGATTATGTAATTGCTACTGGTAAAAATCACTCTGTGAAACAATTTATTAATGAATGTGTAAAAATATTAAAACTTAATACGAAATGGATTGGAAAAGGTCTTAATGAAAAGCTTATTAATATAAAAAACAATCGAACATTAATTTCTATTGATAAAAAATATTTTCGACCTGCTGAAGTAGATAATTTAAAAGGAAATTATAACAAGGCAAAAAGAGAATTGAAATGGAAGCCAAAAACAAGTTTTAAAAATCTTGTTAAAATGATGATTGAATCAGATTTAGAAAACGTAAAAAATTTAAAATAAATTAGATTTCAGAATAATCTTTTACTTCCTTTTTCTTACCTGGATGAGTTGGAGCACCTAAATATGCAGGTCCAACTGTTTGTGCATATTTCCATAAAGTACCAGATCCAAAATCTGATTTTTTAGCCTTCCATTTTCTTTTTCTACTAGCTAATTCTTTTTTAGAAAGCCTTACATTGATTGTTCCTTTTTTGGCATCAATATCAATGATATCTCCAGTACGTAAAAGGCCTATAGGGCCCCCTAGAGCGGCCTCAGGGCCCACATGACCCACACAAAAGCCTCTTGTGGCTCCAGAGAACCTACCATCAGTTATAAGGGCTACTTTCTCACCTTTTCCCTGTCCGTAGATTGCACTTGTTGTAGATAACATTTCTCTCATACCAGGACCTCCCACAGGTCCTTCGTATCTAATAATAATTACATCACCATCATTATATTTTCTGCTTTGAACAGCTTTCATTGCGCTCTCCTCATTATCAAAGCATCTTGCTTTTCCTGTAAATTGTAATTTTTTAAGTCCTGCAACTTTAACAATTGCTCCTTCTGGAGCTAAGTTTCCTTTTAATCCAACAACACCTCCTGTTGGTGATAATGGATTTTTATAAGATCTCATTACTTTTTGTTTTGGATTAAATTTTATTCCTTTTAAATTTTCTTTCATAGTTTTTCCAGTAACCGTCATGCAATCACCATGAATATATCCACCTTCATATAAAGTTTTTAATAACATTGGTACACCGCCTGCTAACCACATATCTTTTGCAACATATTTTCCACCAGGTTTTAAATCTGCAAGATAAGGTGTCCTTTTAAATATTTTTGCTACATCCATTAAATCAAATTTAATTCCTGCTTCATTAGCAATAGCTGGTAAATGAAGACCTGCATTAGTAGATCCACCAGTTGCAGCAACAACGGTTGCAGCATTTTCTAAAGCTTTTCTTGTAACAATATCTCTTGGTTTAATTTTTTTCTGTAAAAGGTTCATAACCATTTTACCACTTTCTTCTGCGTAGTTATCTCTTTCCTCATAAGGAGCAGGAGTTCCTGCTGAATAAGGTAATGCTAAACCTATAGCTTCAGATACACATGCCATTGTGTTTGCCGTAAATTGACCACCACAGGCACCTGCACTTGGACATGCAACTAATTCTAATTTTCTAAGTTCAGCAGCAGACATTTGACCTGATGAATGTTTTCCTACTGCTTCAAATACATCTACAACTGTTACATCTTTACCTTTATAAGTTCCTGGAAGAATAGAGCCTCCATAAATAAATACACTTGGAACATTAAGTCTAACCATTGACATCATTAAACCTGGTAAAGATTTATCACAACCAGCAATACCAACTAATGCATCATAGCAATGTCCTCTAACTGTAAGTTCTGCTGAGTCTGCAATAACTTCTCTTGAAATTA
>QCGU01000044.1 GCA_003278165.1 Pelagibacteraceae bacterium AG-390-A02 | reverse complement strand
AAACTACGATCTATTCAAACTATATCTGATTTAGATAATTTCATAAACGAAAATAAAAAATGAACCTTTTGATAGTTGGTAGCTCAAGCGAAATAGCTTCTGAACTAGAAAAAGTACTAAAAAAACATAAAAAAATTAAGATATGGACTGTTAGTAGAAAAAAAAATTTAAAAAAAAATCACCTAATAATAAGAGCATATACTGAAAGTAATTTTTATAAATTAGCTAAAAAAATTAATAAAATTAAATTTGATAGAGTGGTTATTTTTAACGGTTATCAGGAATTTTCTATATTAACTTATTTTAATAATAAACTTTTTAATAAAATAATAAAAATTAATTTCATTATACCATTGAAAATTTGGTCTTTTTTATTCAAAAGTGATTTATTAAAAAAAAATTCTTCTACAATATTTGTTAGTTCAATAGCTTCGGAACTTAATGAGGTTGGAAATGCATATTATTCACTAGCAAAAACACTTTTAAATAGATCTATTAGAATTCTAAATGAAGAGCAAAAAAAGAAGCATAGATTTAATGTTATTTCTTTAGGTATAGTTAAAAATAAAATGTCTGAAAATATGATACATAATTTTCCAGGAAAGTTTAAAAATAAAAACTCGTTTATAGATATAAACAAAATGATTAATGGATTTAAAAAGATTATTTTAAGTGATACTATTAAGAATTCAATTATTAATATTCATGGTAATTACAAAAAATAGAATTAATATAAAAAATCTTAGTATATATCTTCCAAAAAAAAATTCTTTTAATTCAAAATTAGATAAAAAATTTGGGTTAAAAAAAAATACTTTGTCAAAACTAACTGGTATTAAGAGAAGAAAAATTAGTTCAATTTATGAAACATCTGAAAGTATGGCAATAAAAGTAGCAAAAAAATTAATTAATAAAAATAAAAAAAAAATAAATATTACACATTTAATAACAGTTTCTAATACTCCAAAAATATTTTTCCCTTCCCTAGGTCATTATGTATACTCAAAAATTAGTCAATATATAAAATCTCCTCCTTTTATAATTCCTCTTAATTGTGGTTGCAGTGGGTATGTAGATGCTTTGATTATTGCAAATAGAATCATATTATCTGATAAAAAATCAAGGGTATTAATAATTACATCTGATACTTATTCAAAATTTATAAAACCTTTAGACAAATCAATTTTACCCCTATTTGGTGATGGAGCGTCAGCCTCAATAATAGAATATGATAAAAATGGATGGATTATGGAGAAAGAGTTCAGCGAGACAATTCCAAATACAGAAGAAAATTTAATTTTTGCTGAAACAAATGGAAAAAGATTTATTTCAATGAAAGGGCCAGAGCTAATAAATTTTGCAATCAAAGATATTTTACCTAAACTAATAGAATTTATTAAAAATGAGAAAAATATTACTTTGTTTTCACATCAAGCCAGTAAAATAGTTTTAAATCTTTTAAAAAAAGAAGTTTCTAATATTAATATGAATTTTAAGTTTCCTACATATTATGAAAATATAGGAAACTTAGTATCAACATCAATACCAGTGTTGATCAAAAAAAATCAAAAATTATTTAATAATTCAAAAAAGATTTTAATATTTGGGTTTGGTGTAGGACTTACTCATTCTTATATAAGATTAAGAAAATGAGATATTAATCAATTAAAAAGTTTTTGTCTTTTTTTAGATTTTGTAAAATACAATTAATTGCTTTTTTTGTATTCATACTGAAGATAGGAATATTAAATTTATTCTTATGTTTAATATAGATTCTTTTTTTTAATAATTCTTTTTCACATTTTTTCCAATTATTATGAACATTTTTTTTCCTATCGTAATAAATAAATCTTTTATTAACTAATTTGTCTTTTGAATCATAAACTAATGTATTAATATTTTTGTAATTCCTATACCAAACATTTGCTTTTTCCTCAGCGTGATGACAAAAAGTTGCACCACCAACAAAACCTATGCCTAAAGATAAATTTCTAACATTATCTTTTTTACAAAACCATTCCCAGCATGAATTTGATCCAAATGATGAAAGACATTTGTCAATAGGAACTTTTGTTTTTTGGTGACCACAAACAACAACAGAATGTATAGGATGGATGGTTCTTATCACTTTATCATTTTTCCTTACATATTCTGACAGCACACCAGTTTCAGAAGATGAATAGTTTGAATACCATTTTTTTGTTTTTTTAAAATTAAAGCATGGAAAAACAAGAGTTTTTTTATAACCAATGGTAGATTTTAAAATTCTATAAAAATTTTTTAAATCTATGTTAAATTTATAAAATGACAAAAAATCACTATGAATTATAATAAATTCCTCTTTGAAATTTAAATTCTTAAATATATCTGTTAATTTTTTTTCATTATTATTTAACATCAATCAATAAATTAAATTTCTTTTTTTTAGAAGTTCATTTATTTCATTTACCAATTTTAAATCAACTTGAATTAATTTAGAAATTTCCTCAACAGTGTTTTTTCCATCGGCATACTGAAGAAAATTTAAAATATTTTCTGCTTTATTGAATGAATGTTTTCCTGAAGATAAAGTCGGATATAAATTTCTTTTTCCAAGGTTTGGTTCACACAAAATTTTATTAATTGGAACCTCAGCATCAAGTAAAATTTCTATACATTTTTTTGAAACATCAAAACCTCCTTTGATACCTTTTTCAGTAACTAAATTAAAATCGTCTAAAGAAGTATGGTACTCAGGATACTCACCATGTTTACTTCTAAATATTGATGCAATTGGAAGATTAATTAGGGGAGAGCAATATTGTCGTTGATCAGCAACTCTTTTCAAATAACTGTGTATATTATATTTTATTTTTAATAATTTGTATGCTTTTAACAAAGATTTATCAGCCAAAGTATCTCCGTATCTTGACAATATACAGGAATGATCTCTTTCATCTCCGATACATGATAAATTATAGCCAGCAATTAAATTATTTTTTAATTTAAATAAATTTTTATTTAAATATGTAATAGAACCAATTGTTTCAGGAATAAAAATAAATCTTAAAGTTTTCTTTAGTTTTTTAAATTTTTTAAAGTACTCTATTAAACACATAGAAACTATTGGACCTGATAATTCATTATTTGCTAATGACGGATGACAAATGTATGTCGATATTAATATTTCTTTTTTTGATTTACCATTTAGTACTAATTCACCATAATTTAAAATACCATTAGGATTTAGATCAGATTTTATAACAATCCTAAATTTATCATTTCTATTATAGGTTCTCAAAAATTTTTTTTTTTCAAAATCAGTGACACAAAAGCCCCAATATTTCTTATAGTATGATGTGATATATGGAATTGCAGAAGGTTTATCTGGAAGTGAATGTAAATGTTGTATAAAAGTGTTCTTATCTACAACTTTATTAATTGGTATTGAATATCCGACTATATGGAGATTATTTTTTTTAAAATCAACAATTTTTTTTCCAGTTTTATCAATTACATAAGCGTCATTAATATTCCATTCAGGAGGAATTTTCCAATCAAATACTTTTGACCCTGAATATTCTCTTAAAATCTTAAGTTCAGAAAAATTATCTTTGATTATTCTTAAAGTTTTCTTTATTCCTTTTCCAGTAATACTTCTACAGATTGGGAATAGTTGGTGTTTTCCTATTTTGTAGTATTTTTTAATTAATAGCGACATAATATCTATGATCTTATAGCTTTAATCTTGCAAAAGCATACATTGTAAATTTTCCACTAGGCTCTTTTATTTTCTTAAATTCTTGAATTTCAAAACCACATTTTTGTAACAATAATATTAAGGATTTTTCACTAAAACAGTTTATATGCTCAATAAAAAACTCTTCTCTATTTTTAGAAACATTTTTTGCAGAATTTGTATCTGGAACTTCAACATATATAACGTCATCTTTTTTTTTTAAATATTTTCTTGATTGTTTTAAAAATTGAACAGGTTTTTCAACATGCTCTAAAACTTTGTTAAATGTAATTAAATTAAATTTATTATTTTTTTTAAAGTTAATAAAATCCGAGTTATAGCAATAAATATTTAGTTTATTTTTAATAAAATTACTCATCTTCCTGTCAGGATCTAATGCATAAATTTTAAAACCTCTTTTTTTCATTTCGTATGGAAATATACCTAAACCTGAGCCGACATCTAAAATTTTAGTATGTTTTAAATTAAATTCTTTTAAAAAATTTTCAATTCTATTAGATCTAAAATAATTATCTGAATTTCTTTTCAAACTAATTATTTTATTAAACTTTTCTAGATAATTATTTTGATAGGTTTTTTTTGTATAAAAGTTTTCGTAAAATTTTTTTGATATAACATAATTTGAAACCCAATGATTACAATATTTACATTCATGGTAAGATCTATTGTATCTGACTATTCCAAAATCAGTTTCTAAATTTGGTCTTTTTTTATATTTAAACCTTATTTTAAATCTACCAGAATTACAAATTGGACAATTTTTTATAATTTTTGATTTCATCTAGCCATAATATTTTTTTTTGATGTTCTTCTTTGCAGTATTTGTTAAAAGCTTTTATCTTGTCTTTATCAACTAACATTATATATAAATTTTTTTGCTTATTAATTACTAGTGCAGTTTTAAAACCTTTTAATTTTAGTCTTTTGTTAATTGATGGTGTTGCATAATAACCCCAATTTTTT
>QCGU01000043.1 GCA_003278165.1 Pelagibacteraceae bacterium AG-390-A02 | reverse complement strand
TCCTTTTTAGGGACCGCTTTATTTGGATTATTTCCATTTGCAGGCATGGGGATTAAATCATTTTCACCTAAAATTCTTGCAACTCTTGTTGTTGGTTTAGCACCTTGACCTAACCAATATTTGATTCTTTCAGCTTCAAGACCTACTCTTTCTTTTTTATCTTTAGGAAGTAGTGGGTTAAAAAAACCAACCTTTTCTATAAATCTTCCATCTCTTGGGAAACGACTGTCAGCTACAACAACTTTGTAAACTGGTCTCTTTTTAGTGCCTCCCCTTGATAATCTTAGTTTTAACATTTGTTCTCCTTATTTTTTATTTTAGTTTATTAAATAGCTCTGGTGGTATCCCTTGATCAGACATACCTTTCAGATTTCCTTTTGACATCTTTTTCATCATTTCAGACATCATTTTAAATTGCTTAAGCAATTTATTGATAGTGGCTGGATCTGTACCAGAGCCATTAGCAATTCTTTTTTTTCTTGAACCATCAATTACTTTTGGATTCTCTCTCTCTTTTTTTGTCATTGATAAAATTATAGCTTCGTTTTTTGTAATAATACTCTCATCAATCCCTGCTGAGTCCATTTGAGATTTAATTTTTGATACTCCAGGCATAAAAGACATAATCCCTTCAATGCCTCCCATTTTTTTCATTTGTCTTAATTGTGAAAGGTAATCCTCCATAGAGAATTGACCTTTTTTTAAATTTTCTTCAGCTTTTTTAATATTCTCTTCACCTAAATCTTGAGCAGCTTTTTCTACAAGAGAGACGATGTCTCCCATTCCTAAAATTCTATTTGCTATTCTATCTGGATGAAATACCTCAAAATTTTCTATTTTTTCACCTATACCCAAAAATTTTATTGGAACATTTGATACATATTTCATACTAACGGCAGCTCCACCTCTGGCATCTCCGTCAGCTCTGGTTAATATTATTCCGGACAAGTTGACTGTATTTTTAAACTCTTTTGCAACAGAAGCAGCAACTTGACCTGTAAGAGAGTCTGCGACAAGAAAAGTTTCTGCAGGATTGATTACGCTCTCAATTTGTTTAATTTCACTCATCATTTGTAAATCAATTTGAGTTCTTCCAGCTGTATCAAATAAAATTATATCTGCTCCATTTAAATTTGCTGCACTCATAGCTCTTTGGCAAATATCAGTTGGTTGCTGGCCTTCAATAATAGGAAGTGTCAAAATATTATTCTGTTCACCTAAAGATCTAAGCTGTTCTTGTGCTGCTGGCCTATAAATGTCCAAACTGACCATCATCACTTTTTTCTTTTTATTATCTTCTAAATATTTAGCTAATTTTGCAGTCGAAGTTGTTTTACCTGAACCCTGCAAACCAACCATCATCATAGGAACTGGCGGTACAGCATTTAAATTTATATCTGCATTGCTTGATCCTAGTAAGTTTACTAACTCGTCGTAAACTATTTTTACAACCATATCTCCTGGAGAAGTTGATCTTATGATTTCCTGTCCTAGGGCTTTAGGTTTTACGTTTTCAATAAATTCTTTTGCAACATCTAAAGAAACATCTGCCTCAAGCAATGCTTGCCTGATGCTTCTCAAACCCTCATCTACTTGAGCTTCATTTAGAGAAGGTGCTTTTTTTAAAGAAGAAAAAATTTCTTCAAATTTATTTGTTAAATTTTCAAACATATATTTTTTTGTTACGCATAGCAGTAATGCACTAGTGGGCGAACTCTCGCTGACTAGTGTCGATCTCTTTGTTACCAAAGACACCGCAAAGCTAATGTTTTTGCCGAAACGGCAACAACCTATAATAGAGGTTCAAAAAGTCAATAAATAAGTTAAATATCTAATTATGAATATTAAAGCATTTAAAATGGACGGTTTAGGCAATGATTTTGTAATTATTGATAATAGAGAAAAAGTTACAAATCTTACTAAGGATCAAATAATTAAAATTTGTGACAGAGACTTTATAGGATGCGATCAACTTATATTTATTAATAAAGACCAAAATTACGATGCTTCTATAGAATTTTTTAACTCTGATGGTGGGGTTTCTGGTGCTTGTGGAAATGGCACGAGGTGTGTGGCTGAGCTATTGGGAAAAGAGAAAAATAAAAACACTATTACTTTAAAGACTTTATCCGGCCATTTAAAATCTCACATATTAGGAGAAAAATTAGTGTCTACAGAAATTGGCTTGGGTAGAACTAAATGGAATGAAATTCCATTATCTGAAGAATTAGATACGAAAAACTTAAATATAAAAATTGTTGACTCAAATAATAATGAATTTTTTGGAGGAACAGCTGTTAATGTGGGAAACCCTCATATAATTTTTTTTGTGGAAGACAATGAACAATTTGAAATAGAAAAAATTGGTCCAGAGATAGAAAACCATAAACTGTTTCCAGAAAAATGTAACGTTACAGTAGCAACAATAATAAACAAAGAATTAATAAAAGTTAAAGTCTGGGAAAGAGGAGCTGGTTTGACAAAAGCATGTGGGACTGCAGCTTGCGCTACAGCCTATGCTGCTAAGCAAGCAGGGCTTACAAATAATAAAATTGACATTGAGTTTTCTACTGGAAGATTGACAATATCTATTGATGAAAACAATAGTATAAACATGAAAGGTCCTGTTTCTGATATAAAAGAAATTAATATAGAAATTTAATGGGAATTTTCGATAAATTTAAATCAGGATTTAAAAAAAGTGCTTCAGCTTTTACATCAGGCTTAAGGGATATAGTTGTCAAAAAAGAAATTGACGACAAAACTTTGGACAGAATTGAAGATTATTTAATTCAATCAGATGTTGGTGTGGCTTCTGCCTCAGAAATTAGAGAAATAATCTCAAAAACAAAAATAGATCCAAACAAAGATTTAACTATTGAGATAAACAATATTCTTAAAGACTACATTATCTCAGTTATGAAACCTCTAGAAAATAATGAATTTTTTAAAAATAAAGAAAAACTTAATGCTATTTTAGTTTCTGGAGTTAACGGTGTTGGTAAAACAACAACAATTGGGAAAATTAGTAAAATATTAAAAGAAAATGGAAACAAGGTTATGTTGGCTGCATCAGATACATTCAGAGCGGCTGCCATAGAACAATTAGAAAATTGGGCAAAAAAAATTGATGTTGAAATTACAAAATCTTTACAAGGTTCTGATCCTGCATCTGTAGCCTACAAGGCAATAGAAACTTCTTTATCAAATAATTTTAATCAAGTTTTAATTGATACTGCAGGAAGATTACAAAATAAAAAAAACTTAATGGAAGAATACAAAAAAATTGCAAACGTGACCAAAAAAATAGATGAAAGCGCACCTCACGATGTAATTTTAGTTTTAGATGCAACTTCAGGTCAAAACGTTATAAATCAAGTTGAGGAATTTAATAAAATTATTCCAATTACAGGTTTAGTAATGACAAAATTAGATGGAACAGCTAAAGGAGGAATACTTCTAGCTGTAGCTAAAAAGTATAAAATACCAATTATTGCACTTGGTTTAGGAGAAAAGGAAGATGATCTTCAAATTTTTGAAGCTGAAAAATTTGCTGATGCGTTTACACAAATTACTTAATTAAAGTGCTTGATATTAAAGGTTTATAGAAACTACATTTATAATTATCCTTAAATCTGTAGTGTCCACAGTCTTTTGCGATAGAGGAAATAATAAAATCAAATTTTCCATTTGCAGGATAAAGCTCAAGTTTTTTATCAATAATATCAAATTTAAAATTGGCTTTTAAACTTTTCACGGCACTGATCATCACTAAAGTTTTGTTATCTTTTAAAAGATAATATGCAAAGTCATCTGGGAAAACTGGAAAGTTATAGTCCTGCAAAATATATTTTGCAGTTTTTGGAAACCATTCATAAGAAATCAATGGTAAAGACTCTTTTGTTTTGTAGTTGTAAATATAAAGGTCCTTTGGAAAATCATTAATGTAATTTGAATTTTCTCCTCGAGCTAATACAGCTTTTTCACGGGTTTTAAAATATAATGCAAAATTTTCATTATGGGAGTTCATTTGATCAATATGAAAAAGGCTATCTATCGATGCTAAATTTTCTTTGGCATTTGAAAAATTATTTAATGAAAACAAAACAATAAAAACTAAGAAAAAATTTTTCATAAATTAAATTAAAAAAAAAATTTGAATTATGTTTGTTTAGATTGTGGCTTAATTTAAACTATCAACAAAAGATTTAAGAGCTAATACAAGTTTGTCGTCATATTCCATCATATGATCGTCATATTTTGTAAAATATGAATATTTAGGTTCACTAGCTAATTTAAAAATTTTTTTACCCATCCAAAATGGAACTATTTGATCAATCTCACCATGCATTACTAATACTGGAATATTTATATTTTTAATTTTTTCATTATTTTCATACTTATCTTTTAAAATTAAACCTACAGGAATATATGGATAAAAATTTTTCGCAGCCTCTATCATTGATGTAAAGGGCGTTTCTAATATTAATCCTGCAAAATTTTTATTTTGGGAAATTTCAGTAGCAATTCCAGTTCCCAATGACTCTCCATAGACTATTATATCTTCTTCTTTAAGACCTTTTTCTTTAAGCCAGTTTATTGCACATCTACCATCTGTATAAAGCCCCTCTTCTGTTGGCTTTCCTTTATTTCCACTAAACCCTCTCCATGCAATAATTAAAAAATTAACATCCATGTCTTTAAAATGATTTAATTTATGAATTCTATTTTCAAGTGTTCCAGCATTTCCATGAAAATAAACAATTGTTTTATAATTTTTTAAATTTTTGTTATGAAACCAGCCTAAAAGATTAATATTA
>QCGU01000042.1 GCA_003278165.1 Pelagibacteraceae bacterium AG-390-A02 | reverse complement strand
TGCTGAAATAAACGAAGAAGGTGAAATTACTCTTGAAGAAATAGAAAAGAAAATAACTCCCAAAACAAAATTAATTTCAATTACTCATTTGTCCAATGTAACAGGTGCAATTTTGCCAGTAAAAGAAATTACCCAGCTTGCACATTCAAAGGGAATAATTGTTGTAGTTGATGGATGTCAGGGGGCACCACATTTAAAATTAGATATGCAAGACTTAGATTGTGATTTTTATGCAATTTCATGTCATAAAATGTATGGACCTACAGGTTTAGGAGTTCTTTACGGTAAGAAAAAATGGTTAGAAGAATTACCTCCATACCAAGGTGGCGGAGGAATGATTAATGAGGTTAAAAAAGACAGGATTTCTTATGGTGAATTGCCAAATAAGTATGAGGCAGGTACTATGGCTACAGCACAAGTGATTGCTTTTGATCAATCAATAAAATTTTTAGAAAGCATTGGTATAGAAAATGTAATGAAGCATGAAGCAGATTTAGTTGCATACGGGCAAGAATTATTGCAAAAAAATAATTCAGTAAAACTAATAGGTAATCCAAAAAATAAAGGTGGAGTGTTATCTTTCACTGTAGAAGGAGTTCATCCTCATGATATAGCAACCATCTTGGATGAAGATGGGGTTGCGATAAGAGCAGGACATCATTGTTGTCAGATTTTACACGATAAATTAAATATCCCAGCAAGTGCTAGAGCATCAGTTGGTATTTACAATACAAAAGAAGATTTAGATCAGCTAAATGAGTCGATAAACAACTGTAAAAAAATATTTAATCTATAATGAATTTAAAAGAGCTTTATCAAGAAATTATATTAGAACACGGCAAGAATCCTAGAAATCTTAGAAAGACAGAAGGTTTTAATAAAGACGCCAAAGGTAACAATCCACTTTGTGGTGATAATGTTCATGTTTATTTAAAGCTTAATGGACAAAAAATCGTAGAAGATGCATCCTTCGAAGGGAGTGGTTGTGCGATTTCAATGGCCTCAGCTTCTATAATGACAGATTTGATTAAAGGAAAAAATGAGCATGAGGCTAAAGAAATAGTTGAGGATTTTTTAGGTATGATCAAAGAAAATCCCGAATTAAAATCTGAATATTTAAGCGAAGATGAAAAAACTAAACTGATGTGCTTATCTGGTGTTAAGCAATATCCAATGAGAGTTAAATGCGCAACGCTATCTTGGCACACAATGGTTTCTGCTTTTGATGAAAAAACAGAAGAAGTAAAAACAGAGAATTAAATTATGTCAAAAAAAGAGCAGATCATTGAAGAAATAAGAAAAATTTATGACCCAGAGTTACCTGTAAACATCTACGAATTGGGTTTGATTTATGATATTAAAGTAAAAGATGAAAAGTTTGCCATTATCAAAATGACCTTGACAACACCAAACTGTCCAGTTGCGGAAAGTTTACCCAAAGAAGTTAAAGATGGTGCAATGCAAGTTGAAGGTATTGAGGACGTTGATCTTGAATTAGTTTGGGACCCACCTTGGAATAAAGACATGATGTCAGAAGCTGCAAAACTGGAGTTAAATTTATAATGAATAAAATTATTAAATTAAGTGATAATGCTGTAGAAAGAATTAAAGAAATAATGTCAAATGCAGAAAAAGATTCTTTAGGTGTAAGAGTTTCAGTTAAATCAGGTGGTTGTGCCGGTATGTCTTATGTCATGGAATACACCAAAGAGGTAAATCCAAATGACGAAGTTATTGAGGAAAAAGGTGTAAAAGTATTTGTTGATTCTGCAGCTATTATGTATTTGCTTGGAACAGAAATGGATTATAAAAAAGAGGAATTATCATCTTCATTTGTATTCAATAACCCTAACGAAACAGAGAGATGTGGTTGCGGGGAATCCTTTAAAATCTAGCAAAAGTTGAATATTCCCATTTAACGCATATCAGTATTGCATGATATGCATACCTAGTATATATGTTTAGGTATGAACAAATTTGAATTTAAAAATCTTGTTAAAAACCTAAAAGATACAATTAAAGAAAGAACTTTCTTTAAAGATCTTCGTAAAGAGGTAGAGACCGGTGCTAACGGCACTCAAGACTACGTTGTTAAAAAAGGTATTAACAAAGATACAATTGCAACAACCAAACAGTAATTAAATAAATTAACTACTGTAATACATCTCAAACTCAACAGGATGAGGTGCGTGTTCAAATTTATGAATTTCCTCAAACTTAAGAGCTATATAAGCATCGATTTGGTCATCAGTAAACACACCACCTTGAGTTAAAAACTCTCTATCTTTATCTAAACTTTCCATTGCTTCTCTTAAAGATCCACAAACAGTTGGAATAGCTTTTACTTCTTCTGGTGGTAATTCATATAAATCTTTATCAAAAGACTCACCTGGATGTATTTTATTTTTAATTCCATCAATACCTGCCATTAGCATTGCTGCAAATGTTAGGTAAGGATTACCAGCTGCATCTGGAAATCTAATTTCACATCTTGCACCTTTTTTACTTAATGTAATTGGAATTCTACATGACGCTGATCTATTTCTTGCAGAGTAAGCTAATAGTACTGGCGCTTCAAAACCTGGAATTAATCTTTTGTAACTGTTTGTTGTTGAGTTAGCAAAAGCATTAATTGCTTTAGCGTGTTTTAAAATTCCACCAATATAGTGTAATGCAGTTTCCGAAAGTCCTGCATATGCTTCACCTGAAAATACTGGAGTATCACCTTTCCAAATAGATTGGTGAATATGCATACCAGATCCATTATCGCCCGCAACTGGTTTTGGCATGAAGGTTGCAGTTTTGCCAAATGAATGTGTTACCATTTGAACTACATATTTATAAAGTTGGACATTATCTGCTTGGTCAACCAAAGTTCCAAAATACATACCAAGCTCGTGTTGACTTGGAGCAACTTCATGGTGATGTTTTTCAACTTTGATACCAACTTCTTTCAAATTTTTTAAATATTCACCACGCATATCTTGTTCACTATCAACAGGTGGTACAGGGAAATAACCTCCTTTAACTTGTGGTCTATGTCCCATATTTCCATTTTCATATTCTTTACCTGAATTGTATGGACCTTCTTTACTATCTATTTTAAATCCACTTTCATTCATATCATTTTTGATTCTTACATCGTCGAAAACAAAAAATTCTGGCTCAGGTCCAAAAAACGCCTTATCCCCAATACCAGATGCTTTTAAATATTCTTCAGCTTTTTTAGCAACACCTCTTGGATCTCTTTCATATGGATCTTTTTTAATTGCATCAAGAATATCACAAAACAAAACTACAGTATTATGAGACGTAAAAGGATCCATGAACATTCTTGCAGTATCTGGTTTTAAAATCATGTCAGATTCATTAATTGCTTTCCAACCAGCAATAGATGAACCATCAAAAAATACACCCTCATTCAACATACCTTCATCAACTATTGAAGCATCCATTGTTAAATGTTGAAGTTTTCCTCTTGGATCAGTGAACCTTAGATCCACAAATTCTGCATCTTTTTCTTTAATATATTTTAAAACGTTTGCTGCACTCATTTTGTCTCCTATGTAATTTTGTTTGGCCTAATTAGCAAAAAAATACTTAAAAATATTGCTTATTTAATAAATAACACCTATGCAATTTTCACATAAGTAGTGTAATTAGTCACTAAAATATTAAATTAATTAAACTTGTGAATTCAATACTAAATAAAGAGCCAGTTTTAAGAGCTGAAAAATCCTTAAAACAATTTAACCCGGAACTAAAAGTGATTGTTTTAGAGCAAACTGCAAGAACAGCGAACGATGCAGCTACAGCTCTAGGTTGCAAAGTCGGAGCTATTGTTAAAAGCTTACTTTTTAAGGCAGGTGACAGTTTTGTTTTATGTTTAGTTTCTGGAGACAAAAGGTGTTCATTAAATAAATTAAAAAAAATTTTGGAGGAAAATGATGTTTCAATGGCTAATCCAGATGATGTTAAAAAAATAACTGGGTATACAATCGGTGGAGTATCTCCAACGGGACATTTAAAAAAAATAAAAATTTTAATAGATGAAACTTTAAATAGATTTTCTTCAATTTTTGCTGCTGCAGGTCATCCCAATGCAGTTTTTGAAATAAATTTTGAAAACTTAATTGCATTAACTTCAGGTGAAACAAAAGAGATAACTGAATGAGAAAACCCCAATTAGTTGATTATTTATTATTGACTTTATTATCATTAATATGGGCATCAGCTTTTTTTAATATAAAGATCGCCACATATTCATTTGGACCAATTACAATCGGTTTTTTGAGATCCTTTTTAGGAGCTATACCAGTTTTAATTTTATGTTTTTATAAAAAAATAAAAATTGAAGCATTTTCAAAGGATTGGAAGTGGTTTGCAATTATAGGGTTAATTAATTTAGTTATTCCATTCATACTAATATCACATGGAGTAAATTTTGTTCAAAGTAATTTGGCTGCCATTTTAATGTCAACAACACCATTGAGCTCTACTGTTCTAGCTCACTTCTTTTTAAAAGGAGAAAAATTTAATTTATTAAAAACAATTGGTTTGTTAATAGGTTTTTCAGGAATAGTTTTTTTATTTTCAGATAATTTTTTAATAAATGAAAATAACTTTCTTGCAGCACTTTTAATTCTCCTTGGATCAACTTGTTATGTAATAGGAGGAGTAATAACTTTAAAAATCAGTAACAAAGAAAATGAAAATGTTACAGGTTCAATTTTAATTTGGTCAACAATTATACTTTTTCCATTAACCTTAATTTTTGAAAAACCTTGGACACTAAACCCTTCAATGGACTCTATTATATCTGTAATATATTTAGGAATTTTTCCTACTGGTATAGCATGGTTGTTGAGATTTAGGATTTTAAAGACAAATGGACTCATATTTCATTCGCAAGTCTCGTATATCATTCCAATATTTGGAATTATTTTAGGATATATTTTTTCTAAATGAAATAATTACATCTAAAATTATAGTTGCATTAATTGCTGTATTTATTGGTATATATTTAGCAAGAAAAGCAGATTACAAAAATGTTACTTAATTTTTGCAATTGCTTTAATGTGTGATGGGTTTGTTTCGCAACACCCTCCAAGAATAGTAGCACCATTTTCTTTAAATTTTTTTGCAAAAATTGACATTTTTTTAGGATCTAAATCTTTTCTTTGACCTAAAAAATTATTAGGGTTGGTCCCATCTTTTTTTTTATACTGAGAAGTATAGCCACCTTTTGGTTTTGTTGTTATAAACCCATTTAATTTAAAACCAAATGGAACTTTAAGTTTTTGAATTTCATCTAAATTATTCTCATAATTTTCAGGTGAAACACATGCTAGAATTATTCCTAGGCAATTCTCTGTAATTATTGCATTAATTTCAGAAACTTTTTCACCACTTGGTAATGAGTTTCCTTGAGAAATATGAACTCCCACCAAGTATGGTTTATTAAATTTTTTAGTTGCTTCAATTCCACATTTAATTTCTTTGATACTACTCCAGACATCAAAATAGAAAAAATCAACATAAGGGTTAAGTATTTCTGCTAATTCCGAATGGTCTTTAACAATATCCTCTTCACTTCTCTTGTCTTCTTCATAGGTTAAATTTTGAGGTGGAAGTCCACCTGCAATCTTAACATTAGGATTATTTGATTTAGCTTTTTGTGCAATTTCACAGGCTTTTTGATTTAAGTATT
>QCGU01000041.1 GCA_003278165.1 Pelagibacteraceae bacterium AG-390-A02 | reverse complement strand
GTGTTGCTAAAGGTAGTAAAGTATTTGGAGCTGCTATAATTAAAAAAGATGATTTATCTGTTGTAATTGCTGAAACAAACAATGAGATAAAAAATCCATTGTGGCATGGAGAAATGCATGCACTTAAAAAATTTTATGAGTTGGATGCAAATACAAGACCGAATGAAAAACTTGGGATACTAATGGGAGGAGCAAATTGATTAAAATCGTAAAAAGAGATCAACCATCAAAAGCTATTTTTTTCTTTACACCTGTATTGGCTATTTTTCTAACATTAGTAGCGGGAGGTTTGATTTTTTTTATTTTAGGTTTTAAACCATTTGAAGCTCTTAAATTTTTTTTCATAATTCCAATTGCAGATAAATATGGTTTTAGCGAATTACTATTAAAAGCTACACCGCTTTGTTTAATAGCAATCGGTTTATCTTTTTGCTTTAAAAGCAATAACTGGAATATTGGAGCTGAGGGTCAATTAACTTTCGGGGCGATAGTTTCTGGGGGAGTTGCATTATTGTTTTATGAGCAAGAAGGGTTTTACATTCTTCCAATAGTAATTTTAGCTGGTGCAATCGGTGGTATGTTGTACGCATCAATACCTGCAATCTTAAAAACTTACTTTAATACAAATGAAATATTAGTAAGTCTTATGTTGGTATATGTTTCAAAATTAATTTTGGACTATCTTGTTGTAGGTCCTTGGAGTAATCCAGAGGGATTTAATTTTCCTGAAACCAGACAGTTTAGTGACTCAGCTAAACTTCCGCTATTATTTGAAGGACTGAGAATTCACGCAGGAATATTTTTAGCTTTGGCTGCAGTCGTCATTAGTTGGTTTGTTTTTTATAAAACATATTTAGGGTTCCAAATGAAAGTTTCGGGTTTTAGTTTAAAGACAGCAAAATATGCAGGATACAAAGGTAAAAAAATGATTATCCTCGTTTTTTTAATAAGTGGTGCTTGTGCGGGTCTAGCTGGTGTTGGAGAAATAACTGGACCTATTGGACAGCTTCACAGAGAAATTTCACCAGATTATGGTTTTACTGCAATAATTGTAGCGTTTTTGGGCCGTTTGCATCCTGTTGGTATCATCTTTGCATCTCTAGTTGTTGCAATTACTTATCTTGGTGCTGAAACAGCGCAAATATTTATGCAAATACCTAAATATACTGGTCAGGTCTTTCAAGGAATGATTTTATTTTTTCTTCTTGCATCAGACTATTTACTGTTTTTCAAAATTAAATTTATAGGTTCAAAAAAATGATCATCGATATAAATTTTGTTGGACTGATAATTGCATCAATCATGGCTTCTGCTGTTCCTTTGATTTTAGCTTCTTGTGGCGAACTGATTACAGAAAGGTCTGGTGTCTTAAACCTTGGTGTTGAAGGAATGATGATTATTGGTGCTATTTCAGGTTTTGCATTAATGACTGTTACAGGAAGTTTGATCGTTGCAGTTTTTGGTGCAATGTTAGCTGGAGTTTTAATTTCAACTATTTTTGCATTCCTTACTCAAACATTAATTACAAATCATGTTGCTACCGGTTTAGCGCTTACCATATTTGGAATTGGCATATCAGCGATGATAGGAAAAAATTTTGTAGGAATTCCTGGAAAAGAATTTCCTGTTTTATTTGAAAGTTTAAAAGATACAATACCGCTTATAAGTCCAATATTGTTTGGACATTCAATTGTTTTTTATTTTGCTTTTGCTCTACCTTTCATGACTAACTATTTTTTAAAAAAAACAAAAATAGGATTAATAGTAAGAGCTGTGGGAGACTCACCTGAGTCCGCATCTAATCAGGGAATAAATGTTAGGTTAGTTCGTTACGCTTGTATTCTTTACGGAGGCGCAATGAGTGGACTTGCTGGAGCATATTTATCAATGATTTATACTCCGCAGTGGATTGAAAATATGACAGGCGGTAGGGGCTGGATTGCATTAGCTCTTGTGGTTTTCTCGACATGGAACCCAATTAAAATTTTAATTGGAGCAATGATTTTTGGCGGATTGACAATTATTCAATTTCATATGCAAGCAATCGGAGTAAGAATTCCTGTACAATTTTTAACAGCTCTACCTTACATAGTTACAATAATAGTTTTAGTTGTAATTTCTCGTGATAGTAGAAAAATAAGACTAAGTACTCCAAGTTCTCTGGGGAAATCTTTTCATAAAGACAATTAATTTAAAAATAATCATTTTTTTTTAGATATTTTAATTTAAATTTAAATAATTAAAAAATCAAAAGGGGAAATAAATTTATGCATAAATTTTTAATTCGTTCTTTCGTCTCTTCTTTAGTTTTATTATTTACATTAACTGTGACTGCAGTTGCAAAAGATGTTAAAGCAGCATTTGTTTATATTGGTCCAACTGGTGACCATGGATGGACATATCAGCATGATGTAGGTAGAAAAGCTGTTGAAGCTGCCGGATTTAAAACAACTTACGTAGAAGGTGTTCCAGAAAGTGCCGATGCTGAGAGGGTTCTTAGACAATTAGCTAATTCTGGTCATGATGTTATCTTTACAACTAGTTTTGGATACATGAATCCAACTAACAAAGTTGCAAAGGAGTTTCCAAATGTAAAATTTGAGCATGCTACTGGATACAAAAGAGAACATCCAAATGTTTCAACATACGCAGCTAGATTCTACGAAGGTAGAACTATCTTAGGAACAATTGCTGGAACTATGACAAAATCAAATGTTATCGGTTATGTAGCATCTTTTCCAATTCCTGAAGTTATCAGGGGTATCAATTCATTTACTTTAGCAGCTCAAAAAGTTAACCCAAATATTAAAACTAAAATTGTTTGGGCTTTCACTTGGTACGATCCAGGTAAAGAAGCAGAGGCAGCAAAAGCTTTAATCGATCAAGGTGCTGATGTAATTGCTCAACATACAGATAGTACTGCTATTGTTCAAATGGCTGAAAAAGCTGGAGTATATGCTTTTGGACAAGCAAGTGATATGGACAAGTTCGCCCCTAAAGCTGTATTGACTTCTGTTGAAAACAATTGGGGGCCATACTATGTAGACAGAGTTAAAGCTGTTGCGAACGGTACATGGAACCAAAAAGATACTTGGCATGGTATTGGAGATGGTATGGTTGTGATATCAGATTTAGATTCACAAATGCCAGCTGACCTAAGATCAAAAGTTAAAAAACTTCAGGCAGATTTAGCATCTGGTAAAGTTCATTCTTTCACAGGACCAATTTATGACCAGAAAGGTAATTTAATGGTTGCTGAAGGAAAAACTGCAGATGATGGAATGCTTGCAGGAATGATGACTTACGTTAAAGGTGTTGAAGGAGATATACCTAAGTAATAAGTTTTCATTTAAAAAATTTAAAAAGGCCGGTTTTTTAACTGGCCTTTTTTTTATATCTGATGTTTTTTTTTGATTTCCTCAATCCTTAATTCTTCATAAATTTCAAAGGGCTGTACTATCCAAGGATTATCTGGAAGTTTATTTGCACAAAAGTCTGGCTCGAATGTTGATTTCTTTTTTTTAAATAATGTTGCAGTTTTAATGTCTTCTATTTTATCTTTAATAGGTTCATATTTTTTTAACCAATCTATACTTTTGTTAAAAGTAATTCCTGTGTCAGATAAATCATCACACAAAAGTATTTTTCCACCCATATTAGGTGCTATCGAACTCATTTCTCTTGAAAAAACAATATCACCCTGCTCATCCTCTACTCCCTTACCGCTGTAAGATTCAACTGCAAGATAAGCACATTTTAATTTAAAAATTCTACTCAAAACATCTATCATCGGCGCCGCTCCACGCATTATGCCAACTAGTATTGTTGGTTTATATCCACTTTCATCAATTTGGATTGCTAGTTTCTCAACAGTTTTGTTGTACTCGTCCCAGCTGACAATCATTTTTTCAGACATAATTTTTTATATATAGTTATTTAAATAATAAAACTAAAACTGCAAGAACGATAAGTGCTATTATTGAAGAAATTAAAATATACAACCTATGAATGTTTCTTCCTCTTAAATTAAAATAATGTCTTGCTACACCAGAAATAATTGCAATCGCACATAATATTAACCAGTTGTATTGGTGATAAACTAAAAAGCTAGAATGCCCGGAAAGCATTATAAACAAAACTAAAAAAGTTGAATAATTATTGTGAATTGACCGTTGTTTAGCTGCTAAAGATAAACTCATGTCAAATTTTTCGCCTCTTTCACTACTACTAATTATGTTCATTTGATTAGGTATAATTACTGTAAAAACATTGCCAAACATATTAGTACCAATGATTAATCCAACACTCAAAATTGCAAATTTAGGTCCAAATAATTTTGTAAGACCAAAAGATACTAGCGTTAACAAAATTATTCCTGTGGATATAAATAAAATATTATTCTCAATTAATTTTGATTTACATAAAAGATCATAAATGAACCAAGCGACAATCAATGATAAAAGCGAGATAATAATAGCATAACTAGGAGACATTAACAGAACACGCTTATCAACCATTAAGACGCCAGCGTTATAATAGTAAATTACAACTAGTAGCAACATTCCAGTTACAAAAGTTAAGTAACTTTGCCATTTGAAGATTACTAATCTATTTAAATAATCTTGTGGAGGAGATGTTTTTAACCTAGAAAGTTTATAAAAAAAACCAGAATGCATGAGATATCCTTCACCATCGACATCATCACTTGTTATATTTTTATTTAAATTATTATCTAAATAATTAAATAAAAAACTATTACCTACCCATAAAATTGCAAATAATACATGGCCCCATCTTAGAATAACTTCTAACCATTTTATTGTATAAGGTAAAAATTCCATCAGTATTTTATTTTATCTACTTTTTTATCCCAAATTTCAAATGCTTTTAAAGCTTCATCTCTAAGCATTTGCACCATTTTAATTTTCCTATCATCAATTTTTTTTGGAATTTCTGAATAAATAAAGGAGTCATCAAAATCTATATTTTTTGCATCTTCTCTGGTGTTTGCATAATATATTTTATCTAATCTTGACCAATAAATTGCTGAAAGGCACATCGGGCAAGGTTCGCAAGATGTATAAATCTCACATCCAGAAAGATCAAAAGTATTT
Source organism: Pelagibacteraceae bacterium AG-390-A02 (assembly GCA_003278165.1). Lineage (GTDB taxonomy): Bacteria > Pseudomonadota > Alphaproteobacteria > Pelagibacterales > Pelagibacteraceae > Pelagibacter. The sequence goes on along the minus strand of QCGU01000041.1, from coordinate 1,019 downwards.
AAATTTTTACAGGCTTCTCGAATTGCTACTATTTCTCCATGAGCAGTTGGATCGTTTGAAGAAGTAACTTTATTTGAACCCTCTGCAATAATCTTATTATCCTTAACTATAACACTTCCAAATGGACCACCAATAGTATTTGCACTATTTATTGAAAGTTCAATTGCTTTTGCCATAAATTTTTTTTTATCTTCCATTTTAATTTTTTATTTTATTTTTAATTTTGTTAATGCTCATTAAAATTCTTTCAGGTGTTGCTGGTGCATTAAGTTCTGGCGCAAACTGATAATTTCCAACTGAAGCAACTGCATCTTTAATTGCATAAAAAACACTCATGGCTAGCATCAAAGGAGGTTCACCAGTTGTTTTTGCTTTATTAACGACTTTTTCTTTATTTAATCCTTCCTTAAAAATTTCTACATTGAATTTTTTTGGAATGTCACTTACTGCAGGTATTTTGTAAGTCGATGGAGAAAAAGTTGTAATCTGCCCGTCTGATTTCCACTTCAATTCCTCTATTGTTAACCATCCTTGTCCTTGCACAAAACCACCCTCTATCTGGCCCAGCTCTAGCGCTGGATTTATTGGTTTACCAGCATCATGTAAAATATCTACTCTTTCCAGTATATTTTCACCCGTCAATGTGTCTACAGTTACTTCTGAAACAGCTGCTCCATAACAAAAGTAATAAAAAGGTCTTCCTCTAAATTTTTTTTTATCAAAATTAATTTTAGGTGTTGAATAGAAGCCAGATGATGAAAGAGAAATTCTATTTAAATATGCTTCTTGAATTATGCTTTTAAATTCAAATTGTCTGTTTCCAAATATTATAAATTGATCTTTATAGACCGCCTCTTGATTATAGATTTTATATTTTTTCTTAATAAATTTTTCTAAATTTAATTTTATTTTTGCTACTGCATTTAATGCTGCGGCTCCATTAAGGTCTGTAGTTGATGAAGCGGCGCTAGCTGAAGTATTTGGTACCTTAGCTGTGTTTGTTGATGAAATATGAACTA
>QCGU01000040.1 GCA_003278165.1 Pelagibacteraceae bacterium AG-390-A02 | reverse complement strand
TAAAATTGATAGTTTTGGTGCTAAAAAAGACATTTGTAAAATTTCATTTTTCTTCTTTTCTCCTCCAGAAAAACCAACATTTAATTGTCTATTTAATTTTTCCTCATCAAATTTAAGTTCTTTAGATTTTTCTTTTACCAGTTTTAGAAATTCAATGGCATCAAGCTCTTTTTCACCTCTAGCTTTTCTTACAGCGTTTAAAGAAGTTTTTAAAAATATATTTGTATTTACACCTGGAATTTCTAAAGGATATTGGAAAGCTAAAAATATACCCTTGTGCGCTCTTTCCTCGGTTTCAAGCTCAAATAAATCTTTTTCCTCAAAAAGAACTTCCCCAGAAACTTCATAACCTTTTTTTCCAGATAGAATATTTGATAATGTGCTTTTTCCAGATCCATTAGGTCCCATAATTGCATGAACCTCACCAGGATTTATATCTAAGGATAGTCCGTTTAAAATAGACTTATTATCGATGGTTGCATTTAAATTATTTATTTTAAGCATATTAACCAACACTTCCTTCCAGACTGATACCTACAAGTTTTTGCGCTTCTACAGCAAATTCCATAGGTAATTGTTGCAATACTTCCTTACAAAAACCGTTAACAATTAAGCCAACAGCTTCCTCTGGATTTAATCCTCTTTGTTGACAATAATGTAGCTGCTCTTCACTAATCTTAGATGTGGTTGCCTCATGAGCAATATTGGACTCAGAGTTTTTATTTTTTATATATGGAACAGTGTGAGCCCCACATTTATTGCCCATTAACAAAGAGTCACACTGAGTATAATTAGTTGAATTTTTAGCTTTTGATGAAATATCAACTAAACCTCTATATGTCATATCTGAACTACCTGCTGATATTCCTTTAGAGATTATTTTACTTTTTGTATTCTTTCCTAAATGGATCATTTTTGTTCCAGTATCTGCTTTTTGATGATTATTTGTTATAGCTATTGAATAAAATTCACCTACTGAATTATCACCTTTCAAAATACAACTTGGATACTTCCAAGTAATAGCCGAACCTGTTTCTACTTGTGTCCATGAAATTTTAGAATTTTTACCTTTGCACAATCCTCTTTTAGTAACAAAATTATAAATTCCACCTTTTCCATCCTTATCTCCAGGATACCAATTTTGAACTGTTGAATATTTTATTTCTGCATCATCAAGAGCAATTAATTCAACATTAGCTGCATGTAATTGATTTTCATCTCTCATTGGAGCTGTACATCCTTCTAAGTAGCTAACGTAGCTTCCTTTATCAGCAATAATTAAAGTTCTTTCAAATTGACCTGTATTAGATGCATTAATTCTAAAATAAGTTGATAGTTCCATTGGACATCTAACACCCTCTGGAATGTATACAAAAGAACCATCCGTAAAAACTGCTGAATTTAATGTTGCAAAAAAGTGATCACTTGTTGGGATTACAGAACCTAAATATTTTTTGACTAATTCAGGGTGAGTTTGAATTGCCTCTGATATAGGGCAAAATATAATTCCTTGTTTGGTTAATTCATCTTTAAAAGTAGTGGCTACTGAGACTGAGTCAAAGACAGCATCGACAGCTATTCCATTTAATCTCGCCTGCTCTTGCAAAGGAATTCCAAGTTTTTTATAAGTTTCCAAAAGTTTAGGATCTAATTCATCTAAGCTTTTTGGCTTATCTTTCATACTTTTAGGAGCAGAGTAATAATATAAATCTTGATAGTCTATTTTTGGAAATTTAGGTTTTTGCCAATCTGGTTCTTTTAATACTTTAAATCTTTCATAAGCTTTTAATCTAAACTCAAGCATCCATGCAGGTTCTTTTTTAATATTAGAAATAAATTTAATAACATCTTCATTCAAACCTTTTGGGGCTTGAATATTTTCTATATCCGTTGAAAAACCATATTTATAATCTTTTAAATTATTTATTTCTTTTTGTCTGTTATCCATTCTAAACTCTTGTTTCTTGATTATTATTTAATAAATCTTTTAGGCTTTTATTTTCAAAAAAAGTATTAATATGAACCTCAAGTTCATCCCATAGATTATGAGTAACACACTTTGTGGCTTTACCGTTGCATCCTTTTTTAGACTCTTTTTTACATTGAACAGTTTTTACTTTTTCATCTACCGCATGAAAAATATTTGTTAATTTAATTTCGTTTGGGTTTTTATTAAGAACATATCCTCCTTGAGTTCCTCTAATACTTTTAACAATTTCATTTTTTTTTAGTTTAGAAAAAATTTGTTCTAAGTAATCTAAAGATATACCTTGTCTTAACGATATATCTCTTAGTGATACAGGGTTGATATTATCAAACCTTGCTAGATCAACTAATGCCATTACGGCATATCTTCCTTTTGATGTTAGTTTCATTTTTACCCTTAAATTCTGGCTTTTTATACATACCCGACTAAAATGGTCAAGTTTATAAAGTAAAAAAAGACTACCATATTGTCGCTCAGTTGTGATAAACGTACTTTTTTTTTGAGAACAATAATCAATTGCATATATGGACAATAAAATTTTAGAAATTTTTATACCTGGACCCGCTGGTAGATTAGAAGCCAAATATTATAAGAGTAAAAAAAATACTTCTCCTATTGCTTTAGTTCTGCAACCTCATCCACAGTATGGAGGAACTATGAATAATAAAGTAGTTGTAGATACATTTCATACATTCATGGAAAATGATTTTTCAGTTTGCAGAGTAAACTTTAGAGGAGTTGGTAAAAGTGATGGAGAATTTGATAATGGTCAAGGTGAACTGGCAGATGCTGCTGCAGCACTAGATTGGTTGGAAAGAGAAAATTTTGATAACTCGCAATGTTGGGTATCAGGATTTTCTTTTGGTTCTTTGATTGCAATGCAACTACTTATGAGAAGACCAGAAATAAATAGATTTATAGCTATATCTCCACAACCTAATGTTTATGATTTTTCTTTTTTATCTCCATGTCCTACATCTGGGATGGTTGTATATGGAAAAAAAGATGAATTGGTACCAGTAGAATATATTACTGAATTAGATAAAAGATTAAGCTCTCAAAAAGGTATAAAAGTTGAATTCCAAACAATAACTGAAGCAAATCATTTCTTTTCTAAAACTGATGAGGCTTTAACTAAAACTTTGGATAAATATATAAAAAAAGAAACAGCTTTATATTAATAATTATTTGCTAACTTACCTCCAACGACTGGGGCATTACATCTTGTCGTATTTGGAAAAGAAATTGGTAAATTTAATTTAGATCTAATAGCTAAATAAGCAAATGCTTGGGATTCGATATAATCTCCATTCAACCCAAAATTATCTATTATATCAAAATCATTATTATTTAAATTTGAATTTCTAATAATTGCTTCAACCAAAATTTTATTTTTTCTACCTCCACCACAAAATAAATATTTGTTAGAATTACCTTTATTTAAAAATTTTATTCCTTCTGCAATCAAATATGCTGTGAATTCTGTAATTGTTGAACACCCGTCTTCTAAAGATAAACCTCTTGCAAAAGATATATCAAATTCTTTTATATCTAGTGATTTTAAATAAGATTCAATTTTGAAATTATCTATTGCTTGATTTAGAATTAGTTGATCAATTTTTCCTGATTTTGAAATTTTACCATCTTCATCAAACTTTAAATTTGAATTATTTCTAATCCATTCATCTATCAAACAATTACCTGGACCAATATCATAAGCAATCAAGTCATCTTCTATATTATCTGATATATTTTTTATTACTGTAGCATTTGATATTCCTCCAATGTTAATAATACAAATAGGGTAATCTAAATAATCTTTTTCTTTATTTAAAAAATTATTGACTAATAATCTGTGGTAAATTGGTGACAGAGGTGCTCCTTGACCGTTGTTCTCAATATCTGTTTGCCTAAAATCATAAATTACTGTTTTTTTTAATAATTGAGATAATAAATTTCCATCACCTAATTGTTTTGTAATTTTAATCTGTGGGTTATGGAAAATTGTTTGGCCATGAAAACCTATTAGATCAATTTCTATTGCATTTTTAATTGCTATTTTGTTAATTTTTTCAGCATGAAAAATTGTTAAAGCTCTCTCTAAATCACTCATTTCTTTAGAATATTTTGTCAAATCTTCACTATTTTTAATTTTATCTCTCAAAGATGATAATTGCTTATATAGATCAGTATCGTACTCAAAGTATTTATCCAAAATTAGCTCTACCTCATCAAATCCATCGGATTTAATTATGGAAACATCAACTCCATCCATAGATGTACCACTCATTAAGCCCATAGCTGAAAATAATTTTTTTTTCATTGATATTATTTTTAAAAAAAATTTGTATATAGTAACTATAGTCTTATGAATAAATTTTTAAAAGAATTTAAAGATAGAGGATATTTCTATCAATGCACTAGTGAAGCTGACTTATCTAATTTATTAAATGAAGAAAAAATTAAAGCTTACATAGGATTTGATTGCACTGCTGAAAGTTTACATGTTGGCAGTTTATTGCAAATCATGTGTTTGAGGTTGTTGCAAAAGAATGGTCACCAACCAATTGTATTATTAGGAGGTGGAACAACAAGAATAGGTGATCCCTCAGGAAAAGATAAAACAAGAAAAATTTTAGATGAAAGTGAAATTGAAAAAAACATTAAAAATATTCAAGATATTCTAAAAAAATTTCTAGATAATGATGATCCAAAAACAAAACCTATTTATGTCAATAATTATACCTGGCTTAAAGATTTAAATTATATTTCTTTTCTGAGAGATATAGGAAAACATTTTACCATCAATAGAATGCTTACATTTGATAGTGTAAAGCTAAGATTAGAAAGAGAACAGTCGCTTAGTTATATGGAATTTAATTACATGATACTCCAAGCCTACGATTTTTTAGAATTAAATAAAAAAGAAAATTGTGTTCTGCAAATAGGTGGTTCCGATCAATGGGGAAATATTGTAAATGGTGTCGAACTTATTAAGAGATATTCTAATAACCAAACATACGGATTAACAACGCCATTAATTACTTTAGCCACAGGTGCAAAAATGGGAAAAACTGAAAATGGCGCTATTTGGTTAGACGAAAAATATTTATCAGCTTATGACTATTGGCAATTTTGGAGAAATGTTGATGACAGAGATGTAATGAAATTTTTAAAAATGTTTACTGATATTGATATAAGTGAAATCAATGCTTTAGAGGGAAAAAATATTAATGAATTAAAAATATTATTAGCTAATAAAGCGACGGCTATGTTGCATGGAGAAGATGCTGCTCAAAATTCTGAGCAAGCAGCAAAAGAGGCATTTTCTGGAAATTCTTTAGGCTCTAACTTACCAAGCGTTAAAATTGAAACAAAACAATTAGAAAATAATATCAATATAATTGATTTAATAATTTTATCTAAAGTAGAAAATTCAAAAAGTGAGATAAGAAGATTAATTAAGGGGAAAGCTATTAAGATTAATGATGCGGTAGTTTCTGATGAAAAATTTATTATTAATCAGGAACTATTTTCGGAAAATTATTTAAAACTTTCTATAGGCAAAAAAAGGCACATTAAAATTGAATTAAGTTAGTTTCTTTTAATTTTTTCAAGAGTTCTAGTTATAAATCTTGGAGTTAATGTTTTTATTGGGTTTACTGAGGTTTCAAGATCTTTTGGTGGTCCTTTTATTTTAAAACTTACTCCAAAAACACCTTCTCCTGTTTTATCGCCAACTAAAATTTTACCTAATAATGGGATTTTACTTATTGTTTTATTTATAGTCGTTGCTGGCACCAAAGTACCTCTTAGACTTATCAATTTTTCTTCTTCCACATAACCACTCATTAATATCGAAATAGCTGGGCCAATTGCGTAAAGTTCATCTATTGTCATTAGATTTTTTTGATTATTGAATTTCATTTCAAACTCATCAAATCTTATTCCCTCTCCAGTCAAAGTATCAGCAATTCCCTGTAGGGAGGCTAGTGTTAAAAGTTTTGTTAATGCTGGTACTTCTTTTAACTTAAAGTCATATATTTTAAGATTTGATACTGATTTTTCATTTTTTTTTGTCGATACAAAATCTAAATTGCCTTCATCAAATCCTTTAATAAATTTATATCTTCTCACTAATGGTTTTGCTTTAGATGAATAAAGTTTAGTTATTTTTTCGCCGTTATCTGATGTTTCAATAGAAAAATTTATATTTTTATTATTTTCAAAATTTGCAGATAAATTTGTATCAATAACTTTATTATCTTTGATAAAAATTGACCCTTGTAAATTTTTAACAAAATTAATTTCATCTATGTAAACTTCATTCAAATTAAGGTTCAATTTAATCTTATTCTTAAAAATTTTATTTTCTTTTTCTTTTTTACTCTCAAGCAAATTTGTTACAATAGAATTAGCGTTCAAGAACAATCCATTTAATTTATAATCATTTTCGTTCTGT
>QCGU01000039.1 GCA_003278165.1 Pelagibacteraceae bacterium AG-390-A02 | reverse complement strand
CCAAAGCATGAAGGGTTTGTCTTGATATCTAACGTTAAAAAATTCCTGATTCTGTACTAAATTTATAACAATAAATTTATCTTTCATTAAAGAAGTTTTAATATCAGCTTCACTAGTTACTATATTTGGCTGATTATAAATTCTTAATTCAGGGGACATTTTATTAATTTTCCCATTTGAAGAAATAATTTTAAAATTTGCTACGACTGAATTATAATTTTTTTCATCTATTTGATTTATTTCTTCGAGTATAATTTTAATTTTAGAATTTTCATAACTTTCACCAACTTTAAGATTAGTTATTACTTCATTAGAAAGTAAATTATTAAATAAAATACTTAGAATTAATAAACTAAATCCAAAGTGAGCAATATTCTGAGAAAAATTTTTGAATTTTTTTTTAAAAAAATCTCTAACAGTAATAAAAAACAAATAAAAAGCACTTGAGATTAAGATTGTATTTATAAGAAAATTTTTGTCAAAATTCCTTACAACTAAATAAGATATTAGAATAGATACAAATAATAAAATAATAAGAATTTTTTTACTATCTAAGTCAGATTTAATCCACTTTAATTGAGGTCCAATTGCCATAGCCAATAAAAATGGAATTAAGAAAGGGATAATTAGTTTATGGTAAAATGGTGGACCTACCGAAATTTTTTCTGAAGAAATCACATCTAAAAAAATTGGATATACCGTTCCAATTAAAACTACAGATAAAAAATACATCATGAACCAATTATTCAATATAATTGCACTTTCTTTACTCAGCCAAAAAAAATTAATTGAATTTTTTTGATCCTCTTTATGAAAAAAGAAAAAAATAAATAAAGACATAAAAATTAAAACGAACAAAAATATTAATATGAACAAGCCTCTTTCTGGATCATTAGCAAAAGTATGAACTGAATTAAGAATACCAGATCTAACCAAGAAAGTTCCACACATACTAAGTGTAAATGTAGCTATCGATAAAATTATAACCCAGGAAGTTAAAATCGATTTTTTTTCTAGGACTAATATACAGTGTAACAATGTTGTTAATGCTAACCAAGGCATGAGAGATACATTTTCAACTGGATCCCAAAACCAAAATCCTCCCCATCCAAGTTCATAATAAGCCCAAATAGAACCTAGTAAAATTCCTAACGTCAAAAATATCCATGAAATTAAAGTCCATTTTTTTATATGAGTTGCCCAGCTTCCTGATACCATTTTTAAAGTTGTTGCTGCTAGCGCTGAGGAAAATATTATGGATGAACCAACATAGCCTAAATATAGAATGGGTGGATGAATTGCTAATGCAGGATCTTGTAATATTGGATTTAAACCTAAACCTTCCTCAGGAATTGGGAATAAATAATTAAATGGATTAGAAGTTTTGAGTAAAAATATAAAAAAACCAATAATTATTATCTGCTGGAATATTGTTGTTAAAGTTTTGTATTTTATGGATTGATTATTTGTTCTTAATAAAAAAATGAAAATGAATAATGTTAAAACCAACAACCATAGCAACAAACTACCTTCATGGTTTCCCCAAGTTCCTGTAATTTTGTAAAATAAAGGTTTCGTAGTATGGGAATTGTTAAATACTGTTTCATTGCTAAAATCGGAAACTATAAAAGAAAAAACTAAACCAAAAAAACTAACAACAACAAAAAGTAATTGTAAAAATGATAATGATAATATTTTAGGATCTAAAATTTCTGAATTTCTAAAATTTTGAACTGAAAAATAGATCAAAATTGAACCACTAATTAATCCTAAAATTAATGCATAGTATCCAACAACACTATAAATCAATTAATTTTCCTCCAATGCAGCTTTAACCTCAGGGGGCATATAATTTTCATCATGTTTTGCTAAAATTTTTGTTGCTAAAAAAAAATTTCTGTCTTTCAAAATACCTTCGGCTACAACCCCTTTTCCCTCTTCAAATAAATTTGGGACTGCGCCTGAATAGGTAACATTAATCTCGTTTTTGAAATCTGTAATAATAAAATTCACTTCATTAGAATTCATACTAATAGAATTTTCTTTAACCATTCCACCTACTCTGATTTTATTATTTGTCAGCTCAGTTAATGAATTAATCTCTGAAGGAGATTGAAAATAAACAACGTTTTCTTCTAGAGATTTTAAAACTAAAAAAACTGTTAATATTAAAATTAATAAAATGGTCGATACAAAGATAAATCTTAACTTAACTTTTCGACCATACATTGATCAAAAATTAGTTATCTGTTGCGTTAGCTAAAATTTCTTTATTTATTCTTTGTGATTTTGCAGAATTAGCTTGTTCAATGTTAAGGGATCCAAATTTAGCAACAAACTTATTTTGTTCTTTAATAAATTGAACTCTTGTTACCAAATATAAACTTAGGAAACTCAATAAAGTAAAACCAAATGCAGATAACACGTAGACCGCATATCCATTCATAAATAATAATTCGTTAATCATAATCTATCTAAACCTTTATTTTTAATTTTTATCAGTTCTGTATTATATTTCATTAAGAAAATTAACAACGAAAAAAGAGCAAATGCCGCAGTCATTATTAATAACGGATAAAGCATTGATGAATGAATCGAGCTTTCTGACAAAATATTTATTGAGGCAGGCTGGTGAAGTGTATTCCACCAATCAACGGAATACTTAATTATCGGCACATTAATAATTCCAAGAATAGTAATAAAAGTTGAGATTTTAAAAACTTTTTCCTCATTTTCATAAATTCTCCAAGAGATTAAATATAAAGCATAAAATAGAGCTAAAATTAACATTGAAGTAATTCTCGCATCCCAGGCCCACCATGTACCCCAGGTAGGTTTGCCCCAAATAGAACCAGTTACCAAAGCAATAATATTAAAAACAAAACCTGAAGGTGCTAAACTTTTAGATATTAAAAAAAAATTTTTGTTTTTAAAAATAAATCCTGAAATCGATAAGACAGTTATTGAAGAAAAAATTCCAAGAGAAATCCATGCGGCAGGAACATGAACATACATAATTCTAACAGCGTCACTCTGCTTGTAATCTTCCGGAGACAATATAAGTGCTTCAACTAATCCAACAGATAGGACAACAACAAATAAAAACAAAACATATTTTGGAGCCTTCGAAGTAATTTGAAAAATTTTATTTGGCTCTAGAAGTTTAAACATATCTTTAATTTAGGTATTTATTTTAAAAATGCTATTGTGAAAAATTATCTGATCAAGAATGAAGAGGGGGGAGATAATAAAGAAAGATTAACTTTTAACACTCTTGATCAGAATATAGTCATTTTATAAAAAATTTGTGTGGCCTAGATTGGAAATAAATGTGTTTGAATAATGATAGCTAATTAGAAAGCTTGAAATAACTTGAGCCCTTTTTGCCTGAAAAAATTTCCTCAATTAACGGATGTTTTATAGGCTCATCAGAGTCATCCATCAAAAGATTTTGCTCTGAAACATAGGCTTCGTAAGTAATTTCATCATTTTCAGCAAGTAAATGATAAAAAGGCTGATCTTTTCTCGGTCTAACATTTTTTGGAATAGACTGATACCATTCCTCTGAATTATTAAACTCAAAATCTACATCATAAATAACACCTCTAAATTCGAAGTGCTTGTGTTTTACAATGTCTCCAATTGAAAATTTAGCTTTTTGAATTGCCATCATCCTTAGTATGGGTATTTAAAAATAAAAATCAATGTAAAAAATATTAATGTTTTGTGATGTGGCAAATATGTTAATATCTTTTGAGTGAATAAATCTTTTTTAAAATTTGTTACTGATTTTGGACCTCTAGCAATATTTTTTTTCTATTATTACAACAGTGGAAAAAATTTATCAGTAGCAATACCTCCCTTAATAGTTGCAACTATCATTGCATTAGCTGTTGTTTGGTTTTTTGAAAAAAAAATACCTCCAATGCCTTTGTTGAGTGGAATTTTGATAACTTTTTTTGGAGGACTCACTATATATTTTAATGATCCAATATTTATTTACGTAAAACCGACAATAATAAATATTATGTTTGCTTTAGCTTTATATTTTGGAAAATACTTTACAAAAGAACCCGTTCTTAAAAAAGTTATGGGTAAATCAATACCTTTAACAGATATTGGATGGGAAATTTTAAATCGAAGATGGATGTTTTTTTTCTTCGGTCTTGCATTATTAAATGAATTAGTTTGGAGAACACAAACTGAAGAATTTTGGGTTAATTTTAAAGTGTGGGGAATGCTTCCAATAACAATAGTATTTACAGGATTTCAGGTACCTTTAATAAATAAACATAAAATAGATGCGTAATAATTTAAGATTAGTAGTAAACAATCCACATAACAAGATAGAAGAAAAACAATTTTTTGAAAAAGATGAACTTAAAATTATTTTAGATCTTTATGCAAAAATGGTTTCCGAAGGTTCCTGGAAAGATTATGGTCTCAACATCTCAAGCAAGCAAGTTAGCTTTAGTGTATTTAGGAACGCTACAGAAAATGCACTCTATAAAATCTGCAAAAATTTTAAGCCAAAAAATAAAAATTTAAAATACTTAATCACAGATACAAGCGGCAAGATTCTAAAAAATTCTTACGAACTTAAGCCTTTACTTAAAAATACTAATTGGAAGAAACTTCAAAAATAAATTATCGTCTTTGACCAAAAAGTCTTAACAACATTATAAATAGATTAATGAAGTCTAGGTATAATGTTAAAGCACCCATTACTGCTTTTTTTCCAACGATTTCACCAGAGTCACTTGCAACATACATGTTTTTAATTTTTTGAGTATCATAAGCTGTCAAACCTACGAAAATTAAAACACCTAAAATTGAAATTACAAAGTACATCATTGAAGATTTTAGGAAAATGTTAACGATTGATGCAATTATTATACCAATCAAACCCATCATTAAAAACGATCCAAACTTCGTTAAATCTCTTTTAGTTGTATAACCATAAATACTCATCGCTCCAAAAGTTGCTGAAGTTATGAAAAATACTCTAGTAACACTTAAGCCAGTATAAACTAATAAGATTGAAGACAATGAAAGTCCCATTAAAGCTGCAAATACCCAAAATGTTGTTTGGGCTTTTGAAGCACTCATCTTATTAATTCCAAAACTCATATAAAAAACGATACCTAAGGGAGCTAACATCACTAGCCATTTAAGCCCTGATAAATAAATTGCATTACCGATTTGTGTTAGTCCAACAATCGCACCTGATTGATCAGTTATGACTGACATCTTAAATGTTATTAGTGCAATAATTCCTGTTAGCAACACACCTGTTGCCATGTAGTTGTAAACTTTTAACATGTAGGCTCTTAAGCCCTCATCCATTACAGTTGCAGTTTGTTGCGCTGCTTTTGCTCTGTTTAATATTCCGTTTTTATCAAATTCCATAATATGCTACATATAATAGTCTTTTAATAATTATTCAAGACACCTTAAAAGATTAATAAAAAGTTAACATAAAACATTAATGAATTACAAAAAATTGGGAAATACCGATCTTGATGTGAGTACAATATGTCTCGGTACAATGACTTGGGGAGAACAAAATACTCAGGATGAAGCCTTTGAACAAATGGACTTTGCTTTAGATCAGGGAGTTAATTTTTGGGATACAGCTGAACTTTATTCGGTTCCACCAAAAGAAGAAACTTTTGGTCATACAGAAATAATAATTGGCAACTGGTTCAAAGATCGTAATAAAAGAGAAAAAGTTATTATAGCCACAAAGGTTGCTGGACCTGCAAGACCATATATTAGAAATGGAGAAAATAATTATAATATTCAAAATATGACAAAAGCCTTGGACGGAAGTCTAAAAAGGCTCCAAACAGACTATATTGATTTATACCAACTTCACTGGCCAGAAAGAAACGTAAATAATTTTGGCAGACTTGGTTACATACACGAAGAAAATAATTGGAATGAGTTTGAGGATGTTTTAGAAAATCTCAAAAAATTTATAGATCAAGGAAAAGTAAGAGAAATAGGACTATCAAATGAAACTCCATGGGGAGTTTCTAAATATTTAGAAATATCAAAACAAAAAAAACTTCCACGCATGATGTCTATTCAGAATCCTTATAGTCTTTTAAATAGAACATATGAAGTTGGATTATCTGAAATATCTATAAGAGATAAAATTGGTTTATTGGCCTATTCTCCTTTAGCAAGTGGATTCCTAACTGGCAAGTATAGAAATAATTCCTTACCAAAAAATTCTAGAATTGAAAGAGATGGAGATTTTTGGACTAGATACAATAAACCAAACAGAAATAACGCAATTGAGGAATATTATAAAATCGCAAAAAAATTCTCATTAGATATGGCACAAATGTCTATTAAATTTTGTGAAATTCAAGATTTCATGACAAGTGTAATTATAGGTGCAACCACAATGGAGCAGTTGAAAACTAACATAGAAAGTGTAAATGTAAAATTGTCAAATGATGTTATTGAAGAAATTAATCAAGTTCAAACAGTTTATCCAAATCCATGTCCTTAATTAAAAAAATAATAATTTTATCAACTATATTTATCTTAAGTTCAAATTATCTATTTGCTCAGGAAGTAAAAAAAATTGGTAAATATAAAGATTGGGAAGCAATGGAGGCATATGAGCCCAATGGCAAAGTATGTTTTGCTCAATCAGTACCTGTACTTCAAGCGCCAAAATCAAATAAAAGAGATGCAAAATTATTTGTAACTTTTAGACCAGAGGAAAATATTTCAAATGAAGTAAGTGTTACTCCTGGATATGAATTTAATAACAAGAATTCAGTTATTGCAGCATCTGGAAAGAACAAATTTAAGTTTGATATAATGCAACAAGGATTTGCATGGATTGCTGATAATAAAATTGAAGTAAAAATGATTAGTAGAATGAAGAAAGGTTCAAGAATAATGATTACTGGGTACAATCAAAATGGATCTCAAACAATTGATCATTATTCTTTGCTTGGATTTACCAAAGCTTACA
>QCGU01000038.1 GCA_003278165.1 Pelagibacteraceae bacterium AG-390-A02 | reverse complement strand
GCAAAATATTTTATCAGTTGCCTCAAATCTCATCGCAAATAATCAAAATAGAGTTGGAAAAACATTGATTACAACAATGGAAGAGGGAGACTTAGTTAAATTAAACTGTTTTAAAAATGGTAAAGATGAAGCAATTGGAGTTTCTGATGAAATAGAAAAAAAAATTAGAAAAAAATTTTCGTATAATAATATTGCAATTTTAGTTAGAGCCATTTTTCAAACACGTGAATTTGAGGAAAGATTTCTCAAAATTGGTATGCCTTACAGAATATTAGGTGGTACAAAATTTTATGAAAGAGCTGAAATTAAAGATTGTGTTGCGTACTTAAGATTAATTCATCAAGAAAAAGATGACTTGGCTTTTGAAAGAATAGTAAATAACCCTAAGAGATCGATAGGTGATAGTACTTTAAAAAATATTCATAAGTTTGCTAAAGAAAATAATTTAAATTTAGAGAGAGCATCAATAAAAATGCTTGAACAAAATTTAATTAAACCGAAAGCTAAAATTGGTCTTAGTTTATTTGTAAATTCTTTGATGAAGTGGAGAAACGATTTAATTGTAAAAAAATCTAGTCATATAAAATTATTACAAATTATTTTGGATGAGTCAGGATATTCAGCAATGCTTAAAAATAAAAAAGATTTAGATAATGAAAATAGATTAGAAAATATTAAAGAGTTATTAAGTGCTATGAAAGAATTTGATAATTTAGAAAGTTTTTTAGAACATGTATCTTTAGCAACCTCTATAGATCAAGAATGGGATGGTGAAAAAATTAATATGATGACCATGCATGCAGCAAAGGGTTTGGAATTTGATGTTGTTTTTCTACCTGGATGGGAGGAGGGATTGTTCCCACATCAAAAATCTATAGAGGAAAAAGGTCAAAATGGCTTAGAGGAGGAAAGACGTTTAGCATATGTAGGAATTACAAGGGCAAAGAAAAAAGCTATAATTTCTTTTTCAATGAATAGATTTTACCAAGGGGATTGGATTGATAGTATGGCTTCAAGATTTATTGATGAATTACCAGAAAAGAATCTGGAAAAAAACTCTTTCTTTGATGAAGATATTAACAATGATGATGATTTTGAGTTTAATCAGGATTTTGAAATTGAAGAAGGTACAAGAAGTCCTGGGTGGAGAAGATATCAAAAGAGAATTAAATGAAAAATCATATAAAATTATTAAGAAATAAATTTAAAAAATATGGGATTGATGGCTACATAATTCCAAAAAATGACGATTTTTTTACAGAATATTCAAAATTAAATCGATTAGAAGTTATTTCAAGTTTTAGTGGGTCTGCGGGTCTAGCTATAATTCTACAAAATAAAAATTATTTATTTACTGATGGAAGATATACAATTCAAAGTAAAATTGAGAGTGGAAAAAATTTTAAAATTTATGGATTTGAAAAATTAATAAATTGTAGTTTATTCAAAAATCTAACACTTGGAATTGATCCAAAATTATTCACTAATATCCAGATAAAAAATTACTTTTTAAAATACAATAAAATAAAACATATTGAAAATAATCTAATTGATGAAATTAAAAAACAGAAAAAAAATACTCAAATTCCATTTTTTTCTTTAGATAAAAATATTGTTGGTGAAAGTGTCAATTCTAAATTAGGTAAAATAACTAATTATTTAAAAAAAAATAAATCTGATTATATTTTTATAAGTGCTCCAGAAAATGTTGCCTGGACTTTGAATATAAGAGGTGGCGATGGCCCAAATAGCCCAATTCCAAATTCAAGATTGATAGTAAGTAAATCAAAAAAAATACTACTCATATCTAATCAAAAAAAATGTAAAAAACTATTAAAAAATAAAGTTATTAAAAAAGATGAATTTTTAGATACAAACGATTTACCAAAAAAGATTTTAAAACTTAAAGGAAAAAATTTTATTATAGATGATAAATCTTGTTCAATTTTTTTTGAAAATCTTATTAATTCAAAATTCAAAATTATAAATAGAGAAGATCCCGTTTATCTTTTAAAAGCAATTAAAAATCAAACTGAAATTAAGAATATGATTAATGCTCATATCTTTGATGGAGCAGCATTAACAAAATTTTTATATTGGATAAAAAATATAAATAAAAAAAAAATTACAGAAGTAGAAGCGGCAAAGAAATTAGAAAATTTTAGAAAATTAAATAAAAGTTTTCTATATCCTAGTTTTGATACAATAGCAGGCTCTGGCAAAAATGGTGCTATTGTGCATTACCGAGCAAAAAAAGAAAATTGCAGATTTATAAATAAGAACGATATTTTTCTTTGTGACTCTGGAGGACAATATAAATATGGAACTACTGATGTCACAAGAACAATATGTTTTTCAAAACAGAAACAAAGTATAAAGAATATTTTTACAAAAGTATTAAAAGGTCATATTGCTGTAGCTACGACTGATATTAATAATGATGATACAGGTAAAAAAATTGACAAAAGAGCTAGAAAATTTTTAAATAAAAGTAACTTAGATTACGCACATGGTACAGGACATGGTGTTGGTTTTTTTCTTAATGTTCATGAAGGACCACAATCTATTACTAAAATAAATTCAGTAAAAATAAAAGAAGGTATGATTCTAAGTAATGAACCTGGGTATTATAAAACAAATGAATACGGCATTAGGATTGAAAATTTAGTTTATGTTAAAAAAATAAAGAAAAGTTTGTTATTTCAAAACTTAACAATGGCACCTATAGAGAAAGATTTAATAAATTTTAATTTATTAACAATTGATGAGAGAAATTATTTATTTAAATATCATTTAGAAGTTTACTCAAAAATATCTAAATATTTAAATCAAAATGAGAAAAACTGGTTAGCTAGTTTTATTTAGCATTTCCAAAAATTCTATTTGGTCAATAACTTTTATTTTTAACTGTTTGGCGTAATCTACTTTTCTTTTGGTTGGTTTTTCACCAACAATTAAAAAATTTAGTTTTTTTGATACACTGCTAATTATTTTTCCAGAGTGTTCTTCAATGAGAGATTTAATTTCAGCTCTGCTAATTCCATTTAATTTCCCAGTAACTAAAAAGGTCTTGTTATTTAATAAACCATCGTCTAAATTTCGAATAGTATCTTTAATAAACAAAACTTTTTCCAATTCATTTAAAACTTTTATGTTAGCTGCATTTGAAAAAAAACTCTTAATTGAAGTAACTTGTGTTTCACCAATTCCATCAATATTTAGCATATCTTCATAAACGGCTTGTTTAGATAAATTTTTAAATTCTGAAAATGAAACAAAATGTTTAGACAACAATTTTGCATTTTCTAAACCTATATGTCGTATACCCAGAGAATATATAAATCTTTCTAATGAAATAGTTTTTTTTTGATCAATTGAATACTTTAAATTTTGAACAGAAAGTTTGCCCCAACCATCTAATTTTTCAATTTTAGAATAATTTAAATTAAAAATATCTTGAGGAAATTTTATTAATTCTAATTTCCAAAAATTTTCAACTATTTTTTTTCCAAAACCATCTATATTAAATGCTTCTTTTGATACAAAATGTTTTAATTTTTCAATTGATATTTTTTCACAATAATAGCCTTCACTAGAACATCTTCTCACAGCATCAACTTTTTTTGTTACTTTGTTAAACTCTTTGATTGTTTCTGATCCACATGATGGACAATTTTTTGGTAAAATGAATTTTTTTGAATCTTTTGATCTTTTTTTTTTATCTACTGAAAGTATATGAGGTATTACATCACCAGCTCTCTCTATAACTGCCGTGTCACCTATTCTAATATCTTTTCGGTTAATTTCATCTTCATTATGTAATGTTGCGTTTGAAACTATAACTCCACCAATATTAATTGGTTGAATTTTAGCAACTGGTGTTAGGGCACCAGTCCTACCTATCTGAATTTCTATATCTAAAATTTTAGAAACTGCCTTATTTGATGAAAATTTATGTGCAATAGCCCATCTTGGAGCATTAGCAACATTACCCAATCTTCTTTGCATTGCAAAATCATTCACTTTGTAGACTATTCCGTCTATATCAAAATCTAAGTTCGTTCTTTTTTTTTCAATTTCATTATAATTTTTAACTAAATTTTTAACTCCTGAGATTAATTTGTTTAATGGATTTGTTTTAAATCCCCATTCACTTAATTTTTTAATAAAATTTGATTGATTTTCTACTATTAAACCCTTTTCGTATCCAAAAGTGTATGCAATAAATTTTAAGGGTATTTTTTTTGTTTCATTTGGATTCTTTTGTCTTAATGATCCCGAAGCTGCATTTCTGGGGTTAGCAAATTTTTCACTTATACTTTTAAAATCACTATTTTGAATAAAGACCTCTCCTCTAATATCTATTTCTTTGGGGAAATCTTTTGATGAAATCACTTTTGGAATATCACTTATAGTTGCTAGATTTTCTGTTATATCTTCTCCCTCTTTTCCATCTCCTCTAGAAAGCCCTTTACAAAATTTACCACCTATATATGTCAAAGATGCAGATATCCCATCAATTTTCGGTTCTGCACTATAATAAATTTTAAAATTTTCTTTTATAGATAAAAAATTTTTTATTTTTTTTTCAAAATTATTCAAATCTTCCTCAGAAAAAGCATTTCCTAAAGAGAGCATAGGTACTTTATGAATTGACTTTTTGAAATTTTTAGAAGGTTTGTGTCCAACAACTTTAGAAGGAGATTTTTCTGACTTTAAAAAATCATAATCATTTTCAAGTTGTAAAATTTCTATTTTTAAATTGTCATAAATCTGATCATTAACTATAGGCTTACTTTTATCATAATAATGATCATTATATTTATTAATTAATTTAATTTTATGATGATATTTTTTTTGAATTTCTTTTTTATTCATCGACGTTAAGAAGAGTTTTAAGTTTTTTTAAAATACTATTCTCATCTTTTTTAATTTCAATTATCTGATAATTTTTATCAAAAATGCTATAAGATTGTTGATACCATTTAGATGATTGATAATTATAGCCTAATAAATTAGCATATTTCTTTGCTTCAGCTTCTAAACCAAGTAGATAATAAATTTCAACTAATCTATGAAGAGCTTCTTCTATGTAGATTGTTGTTTCATAATTATCTATTACAAATTTAAACCTATTAATTGATGCAATCCATTTTTTTCTATCAAAATAATATCTTCCAACATACATCTCTTTTGAAGCTAATATTGTATCAACCAAATTAATTTTAAATTTTGCATCAATTGCAAAGTCTGTATCAGGGTATTTTTCAACAATTCTAGAAAATACTTCTTTTGAATTTTTAATTGAATTTAAATCTTTTTTCTCGTCCACAATTTGCTCGTAATAAGATAAACCTATTAAATATTCTGCATATGCACTATCTTTATGATTTGGATAAACTCTTAAAAATCTTTCTAATTCAGTAATTGCATCAAGATAATAATTTTGAGAATAATAGGAATATGCTGCCATTAATGCAGCTCTTGGGGCCACTTCAGATTGAGGAAAAAGAATTTCAGCTTCATTAAATTTTTTTGCAGCATACAACGCATCACCTTTTTTTAATTCTTCTATTCCGTCTTTATAAGCTTCAATCATTTGAAGCTCTAAATTGGTTTCCTGAATCTCAGATTTTTCAATAGTCTTTTTTGAACAAGAGAAACATAGAACTAAAATTAACAAAAAATAAAATAGATTATTCACAACTAAATAAAATTATACTCTTAAATCTATCATTTTAAAAAATATTTATTTTAAATTAAGCAATAGATTTTAATAAACTTCTATTAATTAGTGAGTGAGGGAGATTTTTTTCTTTGATTTCTATGATAGAAAAATTTTCTTTATTTAGAAAAACTTTTCTTAACAATTGATTTGTTAGATAATGTCCACCTTGAGAACATATTACGCTTCCAATAATTCTATATCCAGATGTATAAAGATCACCTATGCAATCTAGAATTTTGTGATTTACAAATTCTTTATCATTTCTAAGTCCTTCGGGATTCAATATTTTATTATCTTTGACCACAACAGCATTTTCTAAACTCCCACCTTTAGCTAGGCCATTTTTTTTAATCATTTCAATATCCTCAAATAGACAAAATGTTCTTGAATTATAAACATCAGTCAAGTCATCTTCATATATTTTAAATTTATTTCTTTGGTTTCCTATAACTGGATTTTTATATTTTAATTCAAAATCAATATCTAAACTTAAAGTTGATGGTTTAATATTTATAAAACGATCACCTTCAGAATATTTTACTTCCTTATTTATTTTTATTATTTTTATTGGGGATTCCGAAATACTAATTCCTGCAGAAATAATGCAAAAAATATTAAAAAATTTAATGATTTTAACAATATTTTGTTAAAATCTAAAATTCAAGAGGGTTTAATTGATATTGATCAAACCAAAATGAATTGGAAAAATAATATTGATTTTGAATTTTTAGATAGCTTAATATATGTGAAGGAGGGAAAGTTAATTTTAGACTCAAGTGTTATAATAGATATTGATAACTCAAATGAATTATACAAGTTCCTACTTACTCCAAAAAATTTAAGAAAAAAAATCAGCAAAATTAATATAAATTTTGCTTATTTATTTGATGAAAAAAATATCAAAGTTAAAAATATTAAAGTTGATGGTGAAACGATTGAAAAATCAAAATTCACTTTTGACGATATTTATTTAAAAGAAAACAATTTGCAGAATAAAATTTATTTTAAAAATTTGTTGAATGAAGCTATAAAAATTTACGCAGGATAAATCATTTTTCTAGGGTCAACTATCCTGTCATAGTCTTTATCATTAATTAATCCTGTTTTTAATGTTTCGTGTTTTAAAGTTGTATTGTTTTTTAAAGCTGTCTTAGCTATTTTTGCAGCATTATCATATCCGATATGTGGAGCTAAAGCTGTTACCAACATTAATGAATTATCTAAGTGCTCTTTTATTTTCTTTTTATTAGCTTTAATGCCTTTGACACAATAAAGGGCAAAATTCCTTGAACTGTCTGCTAATAAATCAATAGATTGTAAAATATTATGAGCAATTAAGGGTTTAAATACATTTAATTCAAAATGTCCATGTGATCCGGCCATTGTAATTCCATTATGATTTCCAATCACGTTTGCACATACCATAGTGACAGCTTCACATTGAGTTGGATTTACTTTTCCAGGCATTATTGATGAGCCAGGTTCATTTTCAGGTAATATTAATTCTCCATATCCAGCTCGAGGTCCGGATCCTAGAAATCTGATATCATTTGAAATTTTCATTAATGCAACAGCACATGTGTTCAATGTTCCAGAAAAATTTACTATTGCATCATGCGCTGCAAGTTCAGCAAATTTATTTGGAGCAGGTTTAAATTTTATTTTAGTAAATTTTGAAATTTCTTTAACAATTTTTTTATCAAAATTTTTTTTTGAGTTTATTCCTGTACCAACAGCTGTACCACCTTGTGCAAGAAATAGTATTTCTTTTAAAGCATATTCAATTCTTTCAATACATTTTTTTAATTGTTCATGATATCCCGAAAATTCTTGACCAAGAGATAATGGAGTTGCATCTTGAAGGTGGGTTCTTCCAATTTTAACTATTTTTTTAAATTCTATAGATTTT
>QCGU01000037.1 GCA_003278165.1 Pelagibacteraceae bacterium AG-390-A02 | reverse complement strand
GCAGAAAAGATACCAAGTTCAGTAATATTTGGTGTTCTTTTTAATAATTCACAAATTTTAGCATATTCATCTTTTTTTAAACCATGATCAATAGCTACCTGTTCATTTACTATCATTTTAAATTATTAATTAAATTATTAAAAAAAATTGATCCATCCTCACCAGACAAACAATTATCAATCATTCTTTCAGGATGAGGCATCATACCTAAAACATTTTTTTCTTTATTTAATATACCAGCAATATTTTTAATTGAACCATTCGGATTGAATTTTTCTTCTATTTTACCATTTTGATCACAATAATTTATTGCAACTTGTTCATTATCCTCGATTTCTTTCAACTGATCATTTGTACAAAAATAATTTCCCTCATTGTGAGCAATATGAAATTCTAGAACGTCATTTTTAATTTTATTAAAATAATTATTTGTTTTGTTATTAATTTTTACGAATACATTTTTACAAATAAATTCTAAATATTTATTTCTTAGTAACACGCCTGGAACCAATCCAGTTTCAACTAATATTTGAAATCCATTACAAATTCCCATTACCATACCACCTGAATTAGCAAAATTAATTACTGACTTCATAATTTTAGATTTAGAAGCCATACTTCCACATCTTAAATAGTCACCATATGAAAATCCTCCTGGAAGTACAATTAAATCACTTTTAGGAAGTTCAGTATCATCATGCCAAACCATTTTGTTCTTAAATCCAAATTTTTTTAGAGCAACATCCATATCTCTATCACAATTAGAACCAGGAAATGTAATTACGGAAGATTTCATTAGTTTTTTATCACATCCTCAAAAATTTTATTCTCTATATTGTTTTGTTTTAAAATTGATTGAAATACATCAATAATTTTATTTATGTTTTCTTTATCAAAAATTAATTCTTCAGATTTGTTTGATTTTACCTCAAAATAATTATCTCTTTCATAATCAGTCGAATTAATGTTGTTTTTATCAATTAAATTTGAAATTTTTTTTATATTATTTGTATGATCTTCTTTTAAATTTTCAAAATTAATAAACAAAACTTTATTTTTTTTTGAAAATTCAATCCAACTATTTAAGTTATATATATATCTTTCTATAAAATTTTTACAATGTTGGTAGTTATATCTAGTTAGTTGACCTATTGGTTCTGAAAAACAAAATTTAGAAAATATATTTATTTTAGGTCCTTCAAAAATAGATGTACCATTTAAATATATCCAAAAACTTTTTAAACAATCAATAAAATTTCTATAGATATAAATAAAGTGTATCTTTTTTTTTGTATCATCATTTATATTTTTAAAAAAATTAGCATGAAAATGATTTTTAATAATACTCAGATTTTTATTTAAATACAAATTATCAAAAAATTTACTTAAACTAACTGGAGAGTGAAAATTTACAATAGATCCTAACGGACTGTAATCTAAATTAATAAAATTTTTACTTGAGTAATGATCAAAAGAAAAATCTATAGAATTCATTAAATAATGTGTGCCAGACCTTTCGTGTGATGAAACTATCAATTGTTTAGAACTTTCTAAACCTTTTTTAATTTTAACTGAAATTTTTATTTCTATTTGTGCGATACTCATCAAAAAATAATTAATTTACTTCAATTATTTTGAAATTTTCAATTACAAGATTTGCTAAAAGTTTTTTACACATTTCTTCAACTTTATCTTTAGCTTTTTTTGGATCATCTTCTTTTGTGTCAATTTCAAAGTATTTGCCTTGCCTAACTTGATTAACATTATCAAAGCCCATCCCATCTAAAGTTTGATGAATAACTTTACCTTGAGGATCTAAAACATCTTTTTTTAAAGTAATGATTACTGAGATTTTCATTTTTTTTTACTTTTAACGGATGATAATTTTGTAACATTCACAGCACTAACATTTGATTGTTCGTGTAAGATACCCAATCTTTTAGCAACTTCTGTATAAGCGGGTATCAGATTGCCTAAATCTTTTCTAAATCGATCTTTATCAAGTTTTTTGTCAGTAATGCTGTCCCAAAGCCTACATGTGTCAGGACTTATTTCATCTGCCAATATCACTTCTTGTTTACCATTAGATTTTAATCTTCCAAATTCTAGTTTGAAATCAATCAACTTAATTCCAACCCCTCTAAACATTCCAATCATGAAGTCATTAATTCTTAATATCATTTTTTTGACTTTATCAATTTCACTCTTAGTAGCCCAATCAAATGTTATTATATGCTCTTCAGCAATTAGAGGGTCACCTAATTTGTCATCTTTTAAGCAGTATTCAATTAATGGTTCTTTTAAAACAGTTCCATCCTCAATACCCAGTCTTTTCGTGATAGATCCTGTTGCAACATTTCTAACAATAAATTCTATTGGAATGATATCAACTAACTTAATGATTTGTTCACGCATGTTTAGTCTTTTAACCAAATGATTTTTAATTCCTATTTGAGATAAATTTGAAAGAATATGTTCAGATATTCTATTATTTAAAACACCTTTTCCTTCAATCGTAGTTTTTTTTTGATTGTTGAATGCAGTTGCGTCATCTTTAAAATATTGAATAACTAAATCTTTATCATTTGTTGCATAAATGATTTTTGCTTTGCCTTCGTATAATTTTTTTCCTTTTTTCATTATTTAAAAACTCTTCTAAAGATCAAATTCACATTTTTAAAGTGTTTTGCGTAACTAAATATTGATTTAAGTCTTTTAGTTGTAATTTTACTCATAATAAACTTATCATTAGAGATCACATCAAATAAGTTTAGGTTTTCCGCAAAACATTTTTTTGCATATGATTGAACCATTATGTAAGATTTTTCTCTACTTAAACCAGATTTTGTTAATTCAAGCATAACTTCTTGAGAAAAAATTAGTCCTTTAGTTATATTTAAATTTTCCATCATTTTTTTTGGATAAACAATCATGTTTTCTAAAATGTTTGTTAATCTAACTAATGCAAAGTCTGTTGTAATATTTGCATCTGGACCAATATTTCTTTCGACACTCGAGTGAGAAATATCTCTTTCATGCCATAAGGCTATATTTTCTAATGCTGGTATCACAGTACTTCTAACCATCCTTGCTAAGCCAGTTAAGTTTTCACTTAAGATTGGATTTTTTTTATGAGGCATTGCAGAAGATCCTTTTTGGTTTTTTGAGAAATACTCCTGTAATTCATAAACCTCTGTTCTTTGCAAATGTCTTATTTCAATTGCAACTCTTTCAATTGATCCTGCAATAATGCCTAAAACTGAAAAATAGAATGCATGTCTATCTCTTGGAATAACTTGAGTTGAAATTGGTTCAACCTTTAAACCTAATTTTTTTGCAACATATTTTTCTACTTTTGGATTAATATTTGCAAAAGTTCCAACTGCTCCTGATATTGCGCAAGTGGACACTTCATCTATAGCATCTTTAAGTCTTTTTCTGTTTCGTTTAAATTCCTCATAAAATGAGGCTAATTTTAATCCAAAAGTAACTGGTTCAGCGTGAATTCCATGACTTCTTCCCATACATGGGGTCATTTTGTATTTTTTTGCCTGCTTTTTAAGTATTTTTAAAATTTGATCGATATCTTTAAGAATTATTTTTCCAGATTGAACTAATTGAATATTAAAACTGGTATCAAGCACATCTGATGAAGTCATTCCTTGATGTAAATATCTTGCTTTGATTCCTGCCTTATCTGTCACTGAAGTAAGAAATGCTATTACATCATGTTTAACTTCAGACTCTATTTTATGTATTCTATTTACATTAATGACCGCTTTTTTTCTAACTATTGAAGCGACTCCCCTTGGTATTTGTCTAAGTTTTTCCATTGCTTCAGCAGCCGCAACTTCTACATCCAGCCAAATTTTATATTTATTTTCCTCTGACCAAATATCAGTTAGTTCTTTTCGAGAGTATCTTTTAATCATTAATTATAAGTATGGAGGCTTTGAATAACCTTTAGCAGATTCTGTAAAGATTTCATAACCATTTTCAGTAATTCCTAGCGTATGTTCAAATTGAGCTGATAAAGATTTATCTTTTGTAACAGCAGTCCAACCATCATTTAACATTTTAACATCATATTTACCTGAATTTATCATTGGTTCGATCGTAAAAGTCATTCCAGGTTTTAACTCTGGTCCAGAGTTTTTATTTCCATAATGTAAAATATTTGGCGGTTCATGAAATGTTGTACTTATACCGTGACCACAAAAGTCTCTTACCACAGAATACCCTTTATCTTCTACATAAGATTGAATTTCATGTCCGATATCACCCAATTTAGTTCCTGGCTTTAATATTTTGATTGCTCTAATCATAGACTCGTAGGTTGCTTCTATAAGATTGATTAATTTAATTGGTGTTTTACCAATACAAAACATTCTGCTTGTATCCCCATAATGTTCATCTACGATCGCAGTTACATCAACATTAACTGCATCTCCATCTCTTAAAATTCTATCTGATGGAATTCCGTGACACACAACATGATTTAATGAAGTACATAAAGATTTTGTAAAGCCCCTATAGTAGAGTGGAGCAGAGTGTCCTCCATTATCTCTTATAAACTCATAACCCAATTTATCTATATAGTCTGTTGAGACACCTTCTTTTATATTCTCAGTTAACATATCAAGAGTTCTTGCAGCTAAATTTCCAGCAACTCTCATTTTTTCAAATTTTTCTTTATAATCACTCATTTAAAATTTTAAGTTTTTTATCTATAAAAATTTTTTTTGAACTTATATCACATCTATAAGCTAAAAAGTTTACTCCAGCTTTTTTAGCTTTTTTATAATTTTTATAATATTCTTCGTCTATATCTTTAGCTATTTTAAAATATTTCATATTTTGAATTTGAACTAAAAATATCAGATAGCCCTTATAACCTTTATTTATGGCATCAATAAGAGTTAACAAATGCTTAGATCCTCTTGAAGTAATAGCATCTGGAAACTCAGCGGTTTCTTTATCTCTAAATAAGGTAACATTCTTTACTTCTAAAAAACTTTTTTTACTGTTCTTTTCTAGCAAAAAATCAAATCTAGTCTCTTTATTAAAGAATACTTCTGGTTTTATATTATCGTTATTTTTCAATTCGTTAATTAAATTATTATTAATAGCATGACTTACTATCTTGTTAGCCATATGAGTATTAACACCTACTAAATTTTTTCTTGATTTTATTATTTCAAGTCCAAATTTTAGTTTTTTCTTAGGATCATTGTTTGGTAGCAGATAAACGTCATTACCCTCATCTAACAAACCTTTCATAGAACCTGTATTAGGACAGTGAGCTGTGATAATTTTCTTACCTATTTTTACATCAGTAAAAAATCTTTTATAACGTTTGATTAGTTTGCCTTTTACTAAAGACTTGGTAAATTCCATTTCTAAATTTTATATTTCATATGGATAAAAAAGTAAAAGTTAATGCATCAATTTTAATTATTGGCAATGAAATTTTGTCTGGCAGAACTCAAGACACAAATACCTCAACTTTAGCGACATGGCTTAATTCAATCGGAGTTAATGTAGCAGAAGTGAGAGTAATTCCAGATGTAGAGAAAACAATTGTAGATACTTTAAATGTTTTAAGAACAACATATGATTATGTTTTTACAACTGGTGGTATTGGGCCCACTCATGATGATATCACTGCTCAATCAGTTTCAAAAGCTTTTGGTATAAAATATGAAGCTCATAAAGAAGCTTTTAAAATTTTAGAGGCTTATTATGAACCAGGTAAATTTAACGATGGTAGACAAAAAATGGCTTGGATGCCAGAGAATGCAAATTTAATTTTAAATCCAACAAGTGGTGCACCAGGTTTTAATGTTGAAAATGTGTTTTCATTACCAGGAGTGCCATCTATTCTGAAATCAATGCTTGGCGGTTTAACCAATAGTATAGTAGGTGGAGAACCAATTAAGAGTCATACGATAAGTTTAAGAACGGTTGAAAGTGAAATTGCAAACTCTTTAACTAAAGTTCAAAATGACAATAAAGATGTTGAGATAGGAAGCTACCCATTTTTTCATGCAGGTAAATTAGGTGTATCCATAGTCATTAGATCTGAGAATCAAAATAAAATTGATAATTGCAATTCTCAAATTTTAAAATTTGTAAGTGAGAAAAAAATTGAAATAGTGGATAGGTGATGTTGTATTTTGCTTATGGAAGTAATCTTAATCATTTTCAAATGAAGCGTAGATGCAAAGATAGCATGTTTATAAAAAAAATAAATTTAAGGGATTTTAGATTAACATTTAGAAGCAAGTATAGAGCTGCAGATATTGAGTTTAAAAAAAATTCTATTGTTCCTGGAGGTTTATTTGAAATTTCTAAAAGTGATGAAAAAAAATTAGATGTTTATGAAGATTTTCCAATTCTTTATAAAAAATTTTATTTCCATTATTATGGAAAAAAAATAATGACTTATACCATGGTTAAAAAATCAGCATTTAGGTATCCTACAGAAAGATACTTAAATATAGTAAAAAGAGGTTACAAAGATTGTAAACTAGATACCTCTGCTTTAACAAAAGCTCTTAAAACATAATTAAATTGATAAAACTTAACAAAAAGTCAAAAAAATTATTATTATTACAGCGTAACGAACTGCTTACTCAAAAACAAAATTTGTTAAGAAAAAAATTAGGAAGATTACTTTTTACAAATATTTTTGTTAATTTTTTTCAAAATAAAAATCTAGAACAAATAACAGAAGATTTATTTTCTAAAGAAATTGAGACTTTTAAAAATTTTCTACCAAAATCAGCGCACAATATTATGGATATTGGCTGTGGGTTAGGAATTATTAATATTAATTTGAATAAAATTTACAATAATAAGCCGAATTTCTTCTTATTGGATAAGAACAGAATAGATAAAAAGATAAAATATGGATTTAGCTCCAAATATGAAAGCTACAATGATTTAAATGAGACAAAAAACTTACTCAGAGATAACAATATTAAAGATAGCTGCATTCATATCTATGATGTAGATAAAAAAATCCAAATTACCAATAACATTGACTTAGTTATTTCATTAAAATCTATGGGATACCATTACCCATTTGAAATCTATTTAGAGCTTTTAAAGTTGTGTTGCACAAGGGATACAAAGTTTATTTTCGATGTAAGTACAGATAATTATAATGAAAATTTATTTAAAAATTACTTTGAAAGTATTAAAATTATATATGAAGAAAAAAGCATTCAATCTTTAAAAAGATTGTATTGTGAAAATTTAAGGATATAAACATGAAATTTATAAATGCCCTCGTGGTGAAATTGGTAGACACAAAGGACTTAAAATCCTTGCCGCTTGCGGAGTGCCAGTTCGAGTCTGGCCGAGGGCACCATTAAATGAGTAAGCTTCAAATAATTTCAGATAATAATAAAAAATCCTTAAATATAAAAAATATTCTATTTAAAAAAATAAAGTCCAATCATTTTAAAAAAGAAAATTTAATTATTGTCATAGGTGGAGATGGATTTATGCTCCAAACACTAAAGAGAAACAAGAATTCAAATAAAAATTTCTATGGAATTAATTCAGGTAATTATGGTTTTCTAATGAATAAATTTTCTCCAAAAGATATTATTAAAAACCTATCAAAAGCAAATATGGTTACTATTTCGCCTTTAGAAATGATAGTTAGAAATAAAAACAATCAAATTAAAAAATCTATAGCAATTAATGAGGTTTCGGTATT
>QCGU01000036.1 GCA_003278165.1 Pelagibacteraceae bacterium AG-390-A02 | reverse complement strand
TATTTGGGTGGTGCGTCTATTTTAATTGTTGTTGTAGTAGCAATTGATACTGTTACACAAATACAAACAAGATTAATGAGCTCTCAATACGAACAATTAATTAAAAAAACTAAATTTGGAAAGTAAGTGAATATAGTTTTGTTTGGACCTCCTGGTGCTGGTAAAGGTACTCAAGCTAAATATTTAGTAAACAAATTAAACTCTTTTCAGATCTCAACGGGTGATCTTTTGAGAGAAGAAATATATAAAAATTCAGATATTGGAAAGTCTATAACTAACGACATGAAAAATGGTATATTTGTAAGTGATGAAATAGTTAACAAGCTTATTGAAAATTTTGTTTCAGATCCTCAAAAAAAGAACAAATTTATATTTGATGGATATCCTAGATCTTTGAGCCAAGCAAAAAATTTAGATAATTTATTAGAAACATCAAACCAAAAGATAGATTTAATACTATATCTTAAAGTTGATAGAGAGACGGTAGTAAAAAGGCTAGAGAAAAGAAAAATTATTGAAAATAGATCGGATGATGAAACAACTACTATACTAAAACGTTTCGATACATACATGAACACAACAGAGCCAGTATTGAAATACTACTCTGAGAATCCTAATTTTAGGGAAATTGATGGTAGCTTGGAAATAGACGAAATAACAAGGAAAATAGACACTTTTATAAATGTTTAAGACGTTGACTTTGATTAATCTTCTTATATAAAAGGCACAATTTATCACAAAAATTATGGCTCGTATCGCAGGTATAAACATTCCACAAAATAAACTTGTCCACATTGGACTTACATATATTTACGGAATAGGAGATAAATTCTCACAACAAATTTGTTCTTCTCTAGAAATTCCAAGAGCTAAAAGAGTGAATGAGTTAACTGATGATGAAATTTTAAAAATCAGAGAATATATCGATCAAAATTTTAAAGTCGAAGGAGATCTTAGAAGAGATTATTCTCTAAGTATTAAAAGATTAATAGATCTTGCATGTTATCGAGGAACAAGACATAGAAAAAAATTACCTGTAAGAGGTCAAAGAACAAGATGTAATGCAAGAACAAGAAAAGGAAAAGCAATCGCTATTGCTGGTAAGAAATTAACACCAACTAAAAAATAATAATGGCAAAAACAGAAAAAACTGACGATAAAGATCAGAAGGTAGAAAAATCTTCTAAAAAAAGTGCAAAGAGTTCTTATTCAAAAAAGAAAAAGATAAAAAAAAACATTTTAAATGGAATTGCTTATGTGCAGTCAACATTTAACAACACAATAATCTCAATTGCTGATACAAATGGAAATGTAATATCCTGGGCATCCGCTGGACAGAAAGGATTCAAAGGATCAAGAAAATCTACGCCTTATGCAGCACAAATAGCAGCTGACTCTGCAGCATCAAAAGCATTAGAGTATGGAATGAAAACTTTATCTGTTGAAGTAAAAGGTCCTGGTTCAGGTAGAGAAACAGCATTAAGAGCTTTACAAGCAAGAGGTTTTAAAATTTTGTCAATTAAAGACACAACACCGATGCCTCATAATGGAACTAGACCACCAAAAAAAAGGAGAGTTTAATGGAAGTAGAAAACGTTAATGTTAAAAATTGGAAATCTTTGATTAAACCATCTAAATTAGATGTTAAAATTAGTGATGATTTAACTCATGCCAAAATTATAGCTGAACCTTTAGAAAAGGGTTACGGATTAACTTTAGGAAACTCTTTAAGAAGAATTTTGCTTTCTTCAATTAGAGGAGCTGCAGTTACTTCAATTCAAATAGATGGTGTTCTACATGAATTTACATCAATTAAAGGTGTAAGAGAAGATGTAACAGACATAGTTTTAAATGTTAAATCACTAGCTTTAAAATGTAATTCTGAAGGTACAAAAAAATTAGTTTTAGACGCAAAAGGTCCAGGTGAAATAAAAGCTTCAGACATTGCTCCTGTTACTGATGTAGAAATATTAAATCCTGAGTTAGTAATTTGTAACTTAGATGAAAATACTACTTTTCACATGGAAATGAATGTAAACACTGGAAAAGGTTATGTTCCAGCTGAGCTAAATAAACCAGAAGAGCCACCATTAGGTTTAATTGCCATTGACTCTTTGTATAGCCCTGTAAAAAAAGTTTCTTATTCTGTTAGTACAGCAAGAGAAGGTAAAGCTCTTGATTATGATAAATTAACAATGGAAGTTGAGACAAATGGTTCAATTTCTGCTGAAGATGCTGTTGCGTATTCTGCTAGGATTTTTCAAGACCAGTTGAAAATGTTTGTTAATTTTGATGAGCCAGTTGAAGCTCCAGTAAAAGAAGTTTCATCTGAACCTGAGTTTAATAAGAATTTATTAAGAAAAGTTGATGAACTAGAGCTATCTGTTAGATCAATGAATTGCTTAAAAAATGACAACATAATTTATATTGGTGATTTAGTTCAAAAATCTGAGGGTGAAATGTTAAGAACACCAAATTTTGGTAGAAAATCTTTAAATGAGATTAAAGAAGTTCTAACTGGAATGTCTCTGTATTTAGGTATGGAAATACCTAACTGGCCACCAGATAATATTGCAGAAATGTCTAAAAAATTAGAGGAAGCAATCTAATGAGACACGGCTTAGCCAACAAAAAACTTAATAGAACTTCAGAACATAGAAAAGCTCTGTTAAAGAATATGTTAAATTCTTTAATAAAATATGAACAGATTAAAACTACACTGCCAAAAGCAAAGTTTTTAAGACCTCAAGCTGACAAAATTATTACTTTGGGTAAAAAAGATACATTGCAAACAACTAAGATGCTTGTATCTCAACTGCAGGATATTAAATCTGCAAACAAAGTAAAAAAAACTCTTTCAAAAAGATACTCTAATAGAAAAGGTGGATACACAAGAATAATTAAAGCGGGTTTTAGATATGGTGATAATGCTCCAATGGCAATTATAGAATTTGTAGATAGAGATGTTGTAGCTAAGAGAGTTGATAAACCAAAAAAGGATATATCTAAAGAAGCACCAAAAGCAGACGATAAAAAACAAGCTTCAGCCTAATATCTACTTTAAGCTTTCATTTTAATTGATGTTGTAAAATTTTTTACTTAATATTTTATAATACACAATGAAGAGTCTAATATTAAATTTTTTTATATTTATATTTTTTATTTGTAATTGGGCGCAAGCAAGTTCACTTAAAATTGATGGTCTTAATTTTTATACTCTAGGAGATGATGAAATGCCTTGGTTTGATGTAGATGATTATGAGGATTTAATAGATTTATCAAAAATTGACTGTCAATGGAGCCATGGAAAGAAAACGAAATGTAGAATTCATTTATCACCATTATATAACTTCCCTAAAAATGGCTTATCGATACAAAATGAAATTGTACGGTCTGGAAGATACGCATGGAAATTTATAAATGGAGATGGCGACTGTGGTCAACAAAGAAAATCAGACGAATGTAAAACTTTTAGAGAGAGGTCTGAAGTAAGCATGCTTGGATTAAAATCAAAAAATACATGGTTTAAGTTTAGTATTTTTATACCGAGCAATAGTGAATTTACTACCCCAATTAGCAACACAATTTGGCAGATACATTCTAAATCTGGTCCTGTAAATTTCATGTTCAGAGTTGGTCCAAATGGACATCTTCTTTGGACAGATTTTGTAAATAATAGTTTTGGTGGATCCGAGTATCACAAAATTTTAGACGCTAAATATGTCAAGAATCAATGGAACGACTTTGTAGTAAATATCGATTTTGTAAAATGGCCAGAGAAAAGTTTTATTAAAGTTTGGGTAAACAATAAACTTGCAGTTAATTATTATGGACTAACTAACAATAATTTAAGCAAACAGTCGTATATGAAATTTGGAATTTACAAAAGTAATATTAATAGGTTTAATACTCTCCATAAAGGTAATCCACCAAAAAGAGACGATACAATTGTTTATTACGATGCAATCTCAATAGCTAAGAAATGCAAAGATCTTAAATTAGAGAATGAGAACAACAGTTGTCAAAAATTAAGATAAAAATGAAAAAATTAATCAACGTTGAAAAAGCATATAATGATATGCGTATAGATAGGTTTATAAGAAATCATTTAGGTAATATTCCTCAAGGATTAATTGAAAAAAATTTAAGAAGTGGAAAAATAAAACTAAATCATAAAAAAGTTAAAAGTTCTCAAAAAGTAAAAGCAGGTGATAGAATTAATATTTTCAATTTAAATTTTGAAGAAAAAATTCAACAAATTAAAACAAAATTTAATCCAAAAAAAGAAATTATAAAAGAAAATGAGGAACTAGTAATAGAAAATAATGACAACTTTATAGTATTAAACAAAGCTTCAGGTATTTCTGTACAAGGTGGTACTAAATCAAAAAAAAATCTAGTTGATATTTTTGCCAAAAGTAAAATTTTTGAGGGAACAAAACCGTATTCTGTCCACAGATTAGATAAAGATACTTCGGGAGTATTTATTATGGCCAAAACTAGAGAAAGTGCCCAGTTACTCACTTCCTTATTTAGATTAAGAAAGGTGCACAAAACTTATCTAGCGATATGTCAGGGAGAAATTAATAATAATTCAGGAATATGGGATAACGATTTAATTAGATATGATGGTGATAAAAAAATAATAGAAAAAGCGAAAACAATTTTTAAAGTTGTTGATAAAAATTCTGAAGCTAGTTTACTAGAATTGAAACCTATTACTGGTAGAAAACATCAATTGAGGAAACAATTATTAGCAATTGGAAACCCTATCTTTGGTGACACAAAGTATAAATTATCAAATTCCAATAAAGGTATTAATAAAAATTTAATGTTACATTCGTATCAAATAAAATTTAAAATTAATGAAGTAAAACATACATATTCAGCATTGTTACCAGATTATTTTAAAAAACTTTTAAAATCTAAAAGACTTATTTTTTCAAATTTAAAATAAAATTTTCTATTAATTTATTTTCTAGATTTGAGTAATCTTGATCTATTATATTTTTTAAATTAGTCACACCTTTATCTGAAATACCACAAGGTATAATTTTTTTATAATTTTCTAAATCATTATTTATATTTATTGCAAAACCATGATAAGCAATCCATTTACTAACTCTAATACCAATTGCAGCAATTTTTTGAACTTCACTATTCGTTTTGTGCCATATACCGATATTATCTTTATCTGGAAAAGTTTCTATTTTATAAAGTTTTAAAGTTTGAATTATTGTGTTTTCAATTATTGTTATAAATTTTCTGATATCTTTTTTTTTTCTTAAGTCTAAAACAAAATAACAAATTAATTGACCTGGTCCATGATAAGTAATTTTACCACCTCTATTTGTGTCTAATATTTTTATTGATTTATCAATTATTTCATTTTCTTTATAGGAAGTTCCTGCTGTAAAAACATCATTATGTTCTAAAGTCCAGATTAATTCTTTAGCATTATTTTCAATTAATTCTTTTAATCTTGCCTCTAACGCATTTATAGCATCAAAATAATTTACCGGTTTTATTGACTTTTTGATCTCAATATCCATTTAAAATTTGTAATATTTTAATTATGTATTAATAGTGCACAACTAAATTATAGGTACATTTATGTCTTTAATTAAAAAAACTAAAGATAAAAAAGTAAATTTTGAATTCAATAAAGAATATTTGAGAGTTGTAACCTCTAAAATAGCTAACAATGATGCAAAATTTATTAGCGACTCATTCAATGAAATGCACCCTGCTGATGCAGCAGACATAATTGAACACTTAAGTATTAGCGATAGAGAAAGTTTAATTAAGCTAAATAATTTTAATATTGATGCAGAGGTTTTTGTAGAATTAAATGAGTCTATACAAACTGAAATAATTAAATATTTATCCTCAGATTCAATTGTAACTATTCTTACCAACTTAGAGTCAGATGATGCTATTTCGATTTTAGAAAATGTACCGGAAGAGGACAAGAACACTATATTAGGCTCATTACCTCCTAAAGATAGATTTGCTCTGTTAGAAAGCTTAAGCTATCCAGAGGATACTGCCGCTAGACTTATGCAGCGTGAGTTTACAGCTATACCAAGCAACTGGTCTGTAGGTCAAACAATTGACTATTTAAGAGAAAATAAAGATCTACCTGAAGAATTTTTAGAAATTTTTATTGTTAATGAAGAATTTAAACCTATTGGAACAGTTCCATCCTCAAGAGTGCTTACTTCACCAAGAGATACAAAGATGGCAAGCATCATGTCAGAGTCTCAATTATTAGTGCCTGTGGAAATGGACAAAGAAGAGGTGGCCAACCTATTTGAAAATTATAATCTTAACTCAGCAGCCGTAGTTGATAAAAATAATAAATTGGTAGGAATGATTATGAACGATGATGTTCTTACAGTCCTAAAAGAAGAGGCGGAGGAAGATGCATTAAGACTTGCAGGTGTAGGTGATGAGGAAATTACTGATGGCGTTGTCACAAAAACTAAAAGAAGATTTAACTGGCTTTTACTGAATCTGTTTACAGCCTTTTTAGCAACTTGGTGTATTAGCTTGTTTGGAGCAACTATTGAGCAAATGGTTGTTCTTGCATTCCTGATGCCAATTGTTGCTTCAATGGGTGGTAATGCAGGAATGCAAACATTAGCTGTTACAGTCAGAACAATTGCAACAAATGACTTAACCCAAAATAATTTTTCATCAAATGTTTTTAAAGAATTTTCAATTGGTATATTAAATGGAATTATATTTGCCGCTATAAGTGCTTTAATAGTTCAAATTTGGTTTCAAGATAGTATTCTTTCAATAATCATTTCTATATCAATGGTACTTACAATGATTATAGCTGGTTTGTTTGGTATCCTTGTTCCTTTCACTTTGAAAAAAATGAATATTGATCCCGCAATTGCATCTAGTGTTTTTGTTACGACTATTACTGATGTAATAGGTTTTGTGTCATTTTTAGGTGTCGGGGCTTACTTTCTTTAAAAGTTATCAATTAATCTAACTTTATCAATATAATAAGCAACAAATAAACGTGAGTCTTTAACATTATTAGATATTTTAAGATTTTTAATTGATCTTAATTCCAAGTATTCAATTTTAATTTTTAAAAGTTTCTCAAAATATTTCATTTGAATTCTCAAATTTTGTTTTATTTTTTACTATTTGCTAAATTTCTTTTTAATTTAATTAAACTTTTGCTTAAAAAACTTGCTTTTTTAATTCCATTTAAATCCAAATGATTGTTTCTTGAAGACAAAGCCATTTTGCTTTTATTTCTGATTGTCTTGCATGGAATAATAGTAGCTTTATATTTATTATTTAGATAATTTTTTATTAAGAGATATTGTTGATAATCTTTTTTACCCATAAATATTTTTTTTGGATTTATTAAATTAGTTAATCTCCCCATTACATCTAGTACACCCTCAAAATGACCTTCTCTATATTTGGCACACAAAACTTTATCTTTTTTGGTGATTTTTATGTTTGATTTTTTATTATTATTGTAAATATCTTTGAATTTTGGGATGTATAAGAAATCTACTTTTTTATTTTTTTTTAAAATTTTTATATCTTCTTTAATATTTGTGGGATAGTTCTTGAAATCTTTTTTATTGTTAAATTGTTTGGGGTTCACAAAAATACTTACTATTGTCTTTTTGCAAGTTCGATTTGATCTTTCTACAAGTGATAAATGACCCTCATGTATACTCCCCATTGTGGGAACAAAACCAATATCATTAAATGGCCTTAAAGCTTTAAATAATGAATTATTATTTAATAAAATTTTCATTTGTATTAGAAATCTAGATAAGTAAAACATTTATATGATTAAACAAGCAATTATTCCTCTAGCAGGTCAAGGAACCAGACTTTTGCCTTTAACAAGTGTTTTTGCAAAAGAATTACTC
>QCGU01000035.1 GCA_003278165.1 Pelagibacteraceae bacterium AG-390-A02 | reverse complement strand
CGAGCCATTTAGTGCATTAGATCCATTGATTAGAAGACAGCTTCAGGCTGAGTTCATTAAACTTTCAAAACAAATGAAAAAAACTACAGTATTTATTACTCATGATTTAGATGAGGCAGTAAGAGTAGGACATAGAATTGCAATCATGAGAGATGGAAAAGTTATCCAAATAGGCACACCCGAAGAAATAGTCGTAAGTCCAGCAGATGAATATGTTGCTGACTTTGTAAAAGGAATTTCAAGACTAAAAGTTGTTCAAGCCAAAACAATCATGCAATCCATAGAAAATTACGAAAGTGTAAATGGAAAACTAGATGAAAATAATCAAAGTGTGGGAGAAAATGAATTATTAAGTAAGTTAATTGAATTATCAAAATCTAGCGAAGGAACATTAGTTGTTAAAGATAATAATCAAAATAATGTTGGTGTGTTAACGCAATCTGATCTTTTAAAAGCAGTTATAGAGGGTGGAGATGGAGAATAAACAAATACATAATCCAACTAGATCAGAATTAATTACAGATTTTGTAAAATCTAATCCTGAATATTATATTAAAGAATTTCAAAAAATTGGAAGTAAACCTTCTTTTTCATTTTCATTTAATTTATATGCTGGAATTCTAGGACCAATTTGGTTTGGAATGAGAAATATTTGGAATTGGGCTCTAGCTTTTTTAATTATTGAAACTTTTTCTGTTGTTCAAATTATTAGAGGTTTATTTGGTAATATTACTAAAGAAGCTGTAGAAAAAATAAAACAGGTTGAATCAACAATAGCTTTTAGAAACAAACAGTTAGAGGCAGCCATAACAAATAATCCAGATAAAGTTGACGTTTATAAAAGAAATATCAAATCACTAGAAGATGCGATGCAAGGCTACATAGATGAAGTAGCAAGAATTGAAGCATCAGCTATTTGGATTACAATTTTTGGTATCGGATTATTAATTACTATTAAAATTGTTCAAGGAATACTGGCTAATTCAATATTAGAAAAAAGATATTCAGAATGGTTATCAGATAAAACTTTAAAACCTGGAATGCAAGTTAAGAACTTTGTTTCCAGCACAATATTTGCTACAGTAATTATATTTTTTTCTGTGGTACATTATAGTTTTCCAGGTGTAATTACATTAATGGATGACTTCCCAACTCATCCAGATATCAGATTAACGTCAATAAAATGGGTGGAAACGATCTTCGATTATGCGGTATTAAAAGGAGATGCGTTATTTACAGCAATCACTATTGGTATTAGATCAGTACTAGATTTCTTAGAGTTACTATTTGTGAAAACTCCATGGATAGTAATTATTACAACTATTGTAACCCTAACAGGATTAGCAGCAGGACCTAGAGCTGCAATTTATTCAGCAGGATTTTTGTGTTACATGGGATTTTTAGGTTTCTGGGTTAAAGCTATGACAACATTAGCTCTTTTAGGAACGGCAGCGGTATTAAGTATTGTAATTGGTATTCCACTTGGAATTTTTTGTGCAAGACGTCAAAGATTTTATTCAATGATTAGACCGATTATGGATTTCATGCAAACAATGCCTGCTTTTGTATTTATGATTCCTGTAATAGCATTTTTTGGAACTGGAAAAGTTGCAGCAGTAATTATTACAATGATATTTGGTGGTACACCTGTAGTTAGATTAACTGTTCTTGGTTTAAGAGGAGTGCCTGAAACAATCAGAGAAGCTGCAATCGCTTATGGTGCATCCAAATGGTATTTGCTTAGAAAAGTAGACCTACCGTTAGCGACTCCATCTATATTAGCAGGTGTTAACCAAACAGTAATGTTAAGTTTAGCAATGGTAGTTGTTGCATCACTAATCGGTGCAAAAGGATTAGGTCAAGATGTACTTGAAGCACTTCAGTACGCTAATGTAGGACAAGGTATCTTAGCAGGTGTTGCTATATTATTTGTAGCTCTTATTCTTGATAGAGTTGTTCAGGGTAGAAAAAGAGTTTAATAAAAATTAATGGAATATGCACTTTTGGGTTTTTTTACTGGGCTAAGTTTAATTTTAGCAATTGGAGCTCAAAATATTTTTGTAATTGAACAGGGTTTAAAAAAACAGCATGTATTTTTAGTTTGTTTTATTTGCTCTGTTTCTGATTTAATATTAATTTTTGTTGGAATTTTTTTATTTTATTTTTTTTATCAATTTTTTAATCCAATAGTAGAATTTATTTTTAACCTTCTTTTAGTGGTATTTTTAATTCATTTTATTTATTCAAAAATTAAAACTCATTACAAAGAGGTTAATTTTCAAAGTAGTATTAGCCCTATATCTAAGTTAAATATTTTCTTAAAAACATTGGGTTTCACATATTTAAATCCACATGTTTACTCTGATACAGTTTTTATACTTGGAAACTTTTCCAAAAATTACTTATTAAATCAAAAAATTGCTTTTGGAATAGGGGCATCTTTAGCATCTTTTTTATTTTTTTTTACTCTAGGATATTTATCAAATTATCTATCTAAGTATGCCAATGACAAAAAAATTTGGCAGATAATAAATATTTTTATAATTGTTTTTATGAGTTTTTTAGTTTTGTTTATTTTAAAGGAAATGATAATTAAGCTTTTATGAGTAATATTTTTGTAGATGATAAAGGTGAAGGTTTTCCATTTGTTTTAGTGCATGGGTATTTAGGCTCCTCAGAGATGTGGTGCTTTCAAAAAGATTATTTTTCAAAAAATTGTAGAGTTATTGCTCCAGCGCTCCCTGGTTTTGGTGAAAGTCATAATGCTCAATCATTAAATTCTATTAATGAGATGGCAAAAAAAATAATTGAAATACTAGATGAAAAAAATATAGAAAAATTTAATTTAATTGGACATTCAATGGGTGGAATGATTGTTCAGGAAATAACAAAAATTGTCGGTGATAGAGTTAACAAGTTAATCTGTTTTGCAACAGGATCTATAGGAGATATTCCTGGTAGATTTGAAACTATGGATGAAACAAGAGAAAAACTTAAAAAAGAAGGTGCTGAGGCCTCATTTGCAAGAGTTCCTCCTAAATGGTTTGTAAAGGGAGATAAGGATAAAAATTATTTTTTGTGTGCCAAAGCAGTCAAAAATGTTTCATTAGAAACGGCTGATAATGCTCTACTAGCAATGAAAAATTGGAGAGGTATAGAAAATTTAAAAAACATTAAAAATGAAACCTTAATTATATGGGGTGATAAAGATATCTCTTATAATTTTGAACAAGTGGATACTTTAAATAAAAATATTAAGAGTAGTCGTCTAGAAATATTTAAAAATTGTAGTCACAATGTTCACTTAGAAGAACCAGATAGATTTAATAATCTAGTAAATGATTTTATCTCAAAATAATTTTTTTATTTAATTTGCTTAATTTTTTATAAGCGTTCTTAAATTTTTTATTTAGATGAAACTTTCCTGGAAAAATTATGCATTTAATTTTAGCATTAACTGCAGAGTTTAAACTTTCTTGAGAATCTTCAATAGCT
Organism: Pelagibacteraceae bacterium AG-390-A02; assembly: GCA_003278165.1. Classification (GTDB taxonomy): domain Bacteria; phylum Pseudomonadota; class Alphaproteobacteria; order Pelagibacterales; family Pelagibacteraceae; genus Pelagibacter. The sequence goes on along the minus strand of QCGU01000035.1, from coordinate 4,496 downwards.
AAACATTCTGTAGATTTTAATTTAAGTTTTTTTAATGCAAGAAGATATATATCTGGATTTGGTTTTAAATTTTTAACTAAATTTGAATTTCCAATAAAACTAAAATTTTTTCGATTAATTGATTTTCTTAATGAGAAAAGAATAGAATTAATATTATTTTTTGAGGTAGAGGTTACAAAAGCTAATCTAATTTTTTCTTTATTACAGAGATTAATTATACTTTTAACACCTTGTCTTAATTTTAAATGATTTTTCTTCAAGTAATTATTGAAAAGTTTAGTTTTTAAATCTCTTAATTGCTCCGCATTAACTTTCCTATTTTTTTTCTTTGCGTATTCTTTTATTCTATCGCTACCACCTGATTTGTTTAGTAGTTTGATATATTCCTCTTTAGTCCAATACCAATTCAAACCTTTTTTTTTAAAAGCCTCATTAAAAGACTTTCTCTGAATTTCAGAAGTTTCAACAAGTGTTCCAATAGAACCGAATAACAAAGCTTTGTAATATTTTTTCAACCTTTTACAGCCCCAGTAGTTAAACCACTGATGACTTGTCTCTGGAAGAACATTACTAGCATAAACAATGGAGCTGTTGCAGACACTACAGCAGATACTGCCCACATTAGATTACCTTCGTGTTGATTTGTTCCTAAATAGCTTTGTATTTTTGGAACCATCGTATGATTTTCTTGATTAAGAAGTAAAGCCGTAACAGTGAAATCATTATAAGCAAGCATTAAACTAAATAATCCAGCAGTAATAACCCCGGGCCACATGACTGGCATTATGATATGTCTAAATGCTTGAAAATATGAACATCCATCAATCAACGCACTTTCATCAAGTTCTTTTGGTATTGTTTTAAAAAATGAATATAGCAACCATAATGTAAACGGTTGATTAATAGCAACCAAAACAACAATAGTTGTTGGAAGTATTCCCCATATTTGTAATTCAAAAAAAGGAAAAAGATAACCTGATACTAAAGTTATATGTGGCATAGCTCTAAAGATTAAAGCTGCCATTAAAATCCAAAATGCGTATTTCTCAGTTGATCTTGAAAGAGCGTATGCTCCTAAAGTTCCTAAAAACAATGAAATACTAACAACAAATACAGTGACAATTATTGTATTTTTAGATGCTTTCCAAAATTCTCCTTCAAACCAAGCTTCATGATAAGCATTTGTCGTAAACTTTTCACCAGTTTCAATTAATGTATTGAAAGCTGAAATTGCATACCACCAATCTGATCTTGAAAAAAAATCTGCTCTTACTTTAAATGATCCCCAAAAAGTCCAGATGAATGGAAAACATGCAACTAATAACCAAGAAATAATAAATATGGTATTAAATGTTTTTAAAGTATTTGTTTTTTTATCTAACCCATAATCCATATTTATCTCGCAGTTTTAAATTCTTTCCATGTTCTAACTAATACAGGAGCAAGCAAAATAGCTATCCCAATGATTGTCATCATTGATGTTGCTGCAGCCGAACCAAACAAAATTACTTCTTCATTTACTAGGTTGTCGTAAATTAACCATGAAAGAGATTGTGCACTACCTTCGGCACTAAATCCTATAATTGGTTCAAAAACTCTAAAATTGTCCATCAATGATATTAATGCAACAAATGTTACCACTGGGTAAATATGAGGTAGCACAATGTGTTTTATTCTCTGAAATCTTGAAGCACCATCAATAATTGCAGCTTCAATAGGTTCCTGAGGTACTGTTTGAAGTGCAGCATAGAAAACTACGAAAGCAAAAGGGGAGTGATGCCAAATTCCATAAATTATAATTGTTATCCACGTAAGAGTTTTAGAGGATTTTAAAGATAAATATGGATCATTCATTAAATTTTGAATGTTGGCTCCAATTATTCCTTGAGAGTCTATCATCCAGAATAACACTAAAGATCCAACTAATGGAGTTACAATCATTGGTAAAATAGTACCAAAGATTAAAGGACCTCTAATTTTTCTTGAGATTGCGTTTAAACTCAAGGCAATAATAAAACCTAATAACAAGACATTTGGTGTAACAAATATACAATAAGTTAATGTAAATATTAGTGCCTTATAAAATGGTAGATTTGTTACTTGATCGACAAATTCACCAAAAGTTTCTGTTTCATTCCAAAATTTTTTTATTTCTTCTGTTGCCAAATGGTTTCTGTCTACATACGTACCGAAACCATTAAACTTTCCAAGAGGTTTTGCTTCTCTAATTTTTGTAGTTTCTTCATTGTCGACTACAATTGAAACAGTACAACCAAATGGATCACATTTTTTGACCTCTTTAACAACTTGATCATGCTGAGCGTAAAAAGATTGAACTCCTGTAGAAATGATGGGAAGCCCAATAAATAGGACCATTGCTAATCCTGTTGGTAAAAAAAACCAAAAAAATGTTTTATTAGGCATTGAAAATTTTTGTTAAGTGGGGACTAAGTCCCCACTTAAAGATTAGATTTTATAGAAAGCCTTGTTCTTTAGCTTTACTAGTGTAAGCAGCTTCAACATCTTTCAATGCTTGTTCAGCTGACTCTTTACCTTGTAAAAACTCAACAATCTCACTTCCTAATGCACCATGCATTAAACCCATTTGTGGTAACATTGGATATGGTTTTGCACCCATTTTTACAGCTTCAATTACACCAATAGATTTTGGTCCTGGAACAAACCCTTCTACCAACCAAACAGCTTGGTCAGCAGCGTCAGCAACCATTTTCTTGTTTGATGCAGCGTGCGCTAAAGCTCTAAATGTAGCTTCAGCATCAGCATCAGATCTGTTTTTTGCAAGTGTGAAACCATCCCACCATAAAGTTGCAGCAGGGATATTTCCACCTCCAACTGTAGCTGGTCCAGTTAGTTTTGTAGCTTTAGTAATATTAGGATCACCTTCATCATCTAAAAGTGTACCTGATCTAGAAGCCCACAATGTCATTAAAGCAACATTTCCAGATTCCCACTCAACTTTAATAGCTTCACTATCATGTGTTAAATAATCTGGGTTACTTAATTCAGATAATTTTTTAAGCATGTTTAAAGTAGCAACACCTTTTGCATTATTTACATTTGGTTCTGCACTTCCAGATTTAAAGAATTCACCACCATGACCAATGTACATGTTAACAAACTCTTCTGCTAAGTTCCAACCAGCTTTGTAAGCAGCAGCATATGGATATTGCATTTTTCCTGAAGATCTAATTTTTTCAGAAGCAGCAACTACTTCTTCATATGTTTTTGGAACAGCTATACCAAGATCTTTTAAAACATCTTCTCTATAGTATAGGTGTTGAGTGTTAGCCATAAATGCTACAGCCATTACTTTTCCATCAATTGTGATCAATTGAGAGTCTTGAATTCCTTTTCCATATTTTTTAACAAGATCGTCTAAAGGTCTTATTAAATCTTGGTTCATTAAAGGAACAATTGAACTGTTTGCTGCAATTCTAGCTGAAAATTCAGATGGATTTGCAGTAAGAGCTGGCACTGCGATTTTATTGTGCTCTGATGAATGAGTCACTTTAAAATCTGCGCTTCCTTTACATTGTTTAGAAGTTTCAACGAAAGTTCTTAATGCAGGAAAATCATTAGCCAAAATATTTATTGAACCACTTTTAATGTTACAATCTGCATAAGCAGAAGTTCCAAAAAGTAAAAACAATAAAGTAACTAGTATTTTTCTCATATGTTTTCTCTCTTTATATTAATTGTTTAATTATAATTTAAGTTCAAAAACTATATCTATTACGAAGTTTAAATTAAAGAGGAAATTAAATCACTTTTGACGCAAGTTCAGCACCACGTACCAATGATTCTAGTTTCTTATAAACTATATTTTCATCAACATTTCCAAAGCCTGCAAAGGTGCTAAAGCCACAATCTGTTCCAGCAATTAGCTGATCTTTTTCAATTACTTTTGAGTAAGTTACAATTCTATTTTTTACAACCTCGGGATGTTCGACAAAGTTTGTAGTTGAGTCGATTACTCCAGGAGCAATTATTTTATCTTTTGGAATTTTTAAATTTTCAAAAATTTGCCACTCATGAGAATGTCTTGGATTTGACGACTCAATTAAATAAGTTTGCACATTAGCTTTTAAAGCTATTGGCATAATTTTTTCTAGTGCAATGTCGTGTAAATGGGGTCCTTCATAATTACCCCAGCAAATGTGCATTCTTATTTTGGAGCTATCAATATTACTAATTGCATTGTTTAAACATTCTATTTGCTTTTCTGCTCTAATTAAAAAATCTTCTTCAGACAAATCTTTAAAAGTCATGTGTCTTGCAAGAGCTAAATCTGGACAATCTAACTGAAGTTTTAATCCATTTGATGTAATTTCTTCATATTCATCTTTCATAAGGTTAGATAAATTTTCTAAATATTCATCATCATTTTTATAAAATTTATTTGGTAAGAAAGCTGAAATAACCCCTGGAGAAGCAGCATTCATAAAAGCATCTTTATGATTATTTTTTTCTAATGC
>QCGU01000034.1 GCA_003278165.1 Pelagibacteraceae bacterium AG-390-A02 | reverse complement strand
TTTCTTTATTATATATTTGGCGAACTTGGAATTAACCAATCATATATAATGCACTTAGCGGTAGGAACTTCTTTTGCAATAATAATTCCAACATCAATAGTTTCAGTTTTAACACATCATAAATTTAACTCCGTGGATTTTAATGTAGTTAAAAGCTATGGTATTTTTGTAGTTGTAGGAGTTGTTTTAGGAACAATATTTGCTGCAACTTTTAAAACTAAATCTCTAGTACTTTTCTTTTCAATCGTAATATTCTTTTTAGGAATTTATATACTTTTGATTAAAGAAAAAGAACAAAATGTAATATCTGAAATGAAATTATATTTAAAAATCATACTTGGTTCGATTGTTGGATTTATTTCAGCTATAACAGGTATAGGAGGAGCCGTTATGAATGTACCAATTCTCAAATTTTTTGGCTATTCAATTAATAAAGCAATTGGTAGTGCTGCAGCAATTGGTTTTTTAATTGCATTGTTTGGTGCTACAGGTTTTTTAATTTCAGGAAGTTATTTAAAAACAAATTTACCTTTTAGTATTGGATTTTTAAATGTACCAGCTTTTTTGATTTTTATTCCTATTACAACTTTTATGGCAAGACTAGGTGCAAGAACAGCTCACAAAATAGATAAAAATAAAATTAGTAAATTACTTGGTATTTTCTTAATAATCGTGGCCATTAAGTTTTTCTATGAATACATAAAATTATAAATATGAATTTTAAATTGAATAGGAAATTTTTAAAGTCTTCACATTATATAACAGATCTTAAATTATGCGCTGTTAGGCTAAACGATAATTCTAAATTTCCATGGCTAATTTTAATTCCTAAAAGAAATATGATTAACGATATGAGCGATCTTAAATCTAAAGATCAAATTCTGTTGATGAAAGAAATTGTTTATGTAAGTAAAATAATGAAAAAATTATTCAAAACTTCAAAACTCAATGTAGAAAAAATTGGAAATATTGTTCCTCAGTTGCACATACATATTATTGCAAGAAGTAAAAAAGATTGTTCATGGCCATTATCTGTATGGGTTGTTAAAGGAAAGAATTACTCACAAACAGCTTTAAAAATTATGGCAGACAAAGTAAGGAAAGCTCTAAAATAAAAAGAGGTGATTTCAGTCTCCCTCCATCACCTCAGTTAATTTTTTAAATGATTCTCTAAAGTTTTATGAACACTTATTAGTTGAAAATTAACTTTATTAAGTGCTAAATTTTTTGATCGTATTCGCCTATTTTCCCAGTTTTTTGAAGTAAATCGTCAATAAAATCAAAGATTTTCTTTTTTTCTGTTATCTGAAGTTGGGCTTTCAGTTACAATCACCAATGAAGGTTTATTGGATGATGCTCTTATTAATCCCCACGATCCATCCTCAAACGAAAATCTTACACCATTAACCGTAAGAATCTCAGATATTGCTTGATCATCAATTTTAGTTTTATTATTTTTTACTTCTTCGACTTTTTTAACTAATTCTTCAACTACTAAATATTTTTCTTCATCTTTACAAAAAGGAGCCATAGTAGGTGTTTGATAAGTATTTGGTAAATCATTAATGATTTCACTCATTTTTTTATTTTGATTATCTAATAAATGACAAACTTGAATTGCTGAATTAATTCCATCATCATAACCATATCCCAAAGGTTGATTAAAAAAGAAATGACCACTTTTTTCAAACCCTGCTAGTGCTTTTTCAGTATTAACTTTTCTTTTGATGTGAGAATGACCTGTCTTCCAATATATAGTTTCACAGTTGTTTCCTAATAAAACATTATCTTTTGAATATAATCCGGTAGATTTAACATCTACCACAAACTTAGAATTTTTATGTTTAGTAGATAAGTTTCTTGCTATTAATAAACCAATTTTATCAGAGAATATTTCGTTTCCTTCATTATCAATAACACCAACTCTATCTCCATCACCATCAAAGCCAAAACCTATGTCTGCGTTATTATCTTTAACAACTTTTGCAATTGCATGAAGCATTTCTAAATCTTCTGGATTTGGATTATACTTTGGAAAGGTCCAATCTAATTCACAATCAAGCTCAACAACATCACAACCAATTCCTCTTAAAATATCTGGTGCAAATACTCCAGCTGTTCCATTTCCACATGCAACTACTGCTTTTAATTTTTTATTAATCTTATTACCATTAATTAAATCATCTTTATAAATTTGTTGAAAATTCTCTATTTGTTTTTCATTACCCTCACCATTAGAGAATTTTTCATTTAAGGTAATATCCTTTAACTCTCTCATTTCATCACCAGCATGAGTTAAGCCTTTTTTGATACCCATTTTTACACCAGTCCAACCATTTTCATTATGGCTTGCTGTAACCATAGCAACTGCATCTGCATCTAAATTAAATTGTGCAAAATAAACCATAGGAGACAATGATAAACCAATATCTTCTATTAGACATCCTGTTGATTTTAATCCTTTTTTAAGAGAGGTTTTTATTTCTTCACTGTAAGAGCGGTAATCATGTCCAACAACAATTCTTGGATTATTTTTTTTTAGTACGAGCCTTTATTTGTGTCCCAAGTCCTTTACCGAGATTCTCTATCCCGGCTGAGTTTATGTCTTTCCCATACAACCAACGGGCGTCATATTCTCTAAAACCATAAGGATCTATTTTTAATTTTTCACTCATTTATCCACTACTTACTCTTTTTATGTTAATTTCTTTAAAAAAATTTCATTTTTTTATTGATAATCATATTGTCGCGTTCTATAAATGTTCCATTGATTAAACGTTTATTTAGTATACTAAATCAAAGCGCCTACAACATATAGTTGTTTTCGCAAAACTAAAATAATATAATAATTAATATGAATAAGATTCTATCTCAAGCCCTTAAGAAAGCTGTCTCCGAATATAGCCCAGAAGTTAAAGAAGTTTCAAAAGCGAATAAGCCTGATTTATTTTCTTTAAATAATGAAACAGAACTATTTCAAAACGACAAAGGCATAATTATTAAAATTGATCGATCTAAAGATTCAAATCTTACTGATTTTGGTAAGGCAACTTTAAAAGATAGATACCTTGGTTTAAACGAATCTTATCAAGATTTATTTGCTAGAGTAGCAAGCACTTATGCTGATGATAATTTACATGCACAAAGAATTTATAATTACATAAGCAACCTTTGGTTTATGCCAGCAACACCAGTTTTATCAAACGGTGGAACCAAAAGAGGGTTACCGATTTCATGTTTTTTAAATGAAGCATCTGACAGCTTAGGTGGAATTTTAGATCTTTGGAGTGAGAACGTTTGGCTTGCTGCTAAGGGTGGAGGAATTGGAAGTTATTGGGGCAACCTAAGATCTATTGGAGAAAAAATTGGAAGAGTTGGAAAAACTTCAGGAATAATTCCTTTTATTAAAGTAATGGACTCGTTAACAATGGCAATTAGCCAAGGTTCACTAAGAAGAGGCTCTGCAGCTTGTTATCTTCCTATTGATCATCCTGAGATAGAAGAGTTTATTGAAATGAGAAGACCAACTGGAGGAGATCCAAATAGAAAAGCATTAAATTTACATCATGGTGTTTTAGTTTCAGACGCATTTATGAGAGCAGTTGAAACAGATGAACAGTGGGCATTAAAAAAGTCCAGCAGATGGAACTGTACAGCAAACTATTTCTGCAAGAAATTTATGGATAAGATTATTAACTGCTAGAATTGAAACTGGTGAGCCTTATATAATTTATATAGATACAGTTAACCGACAAATTCCTCAGCATCATAAGTTAGCAAATTTAACAGTTAAAACTTCTAACTTATGTAGTGAAATAACTCTTCCTACAGGAATTGATAAAGACGGAAGAGATAGAACAGCAGTATGCTGTTTATCATCTTTGAATTTAGAAAAATACGAAGAATGGAAAGATGATCCAGATATGATTAGTGATGTAATGAGATTTTTAGACAATGTGTTATCTGATTTCATTAACAAAGCTCCTGAACAATTTAAAGATGCTAAATATTCTGCAGAAAGAGAAAGAAGTGTTGGTTTAGGTGTTATGGGCTTTCATTCTTTCTTGCAGAAAAATAGAATTCCACTTGAGTCTGTGATGGCAAAATCATGGAATAAAAAAATATTTAAAAATATTCATGAGAAAGTTAACCAAGCTTCTAAAGATTTAGCCGAAGAAAGAGGAGCATGTCCTGATGCTGCTGAGTATGGTTATCAAGAAAGATTTTCTAACAAAACTGCTATTGCGCCAACAGCGTCAATTTCTATTATTTGTGGAGGAGCTTCTCCAGGGGTAGAGCCTATAGCAGCAAATAGTTATACTCACAAAACTTTGTCTGGTTCATTTAATGTAAGAAATAGATATCTTGAAGAAATTCTTGAAAGTCATGGTAAAAATGATGAGGAAACCTGGTCTAGTATTACTACAAATCAAGGCTCAGTTAACCATTTAGATTTTTTAACTGATTTAGAAAAAGATGTGTTTAAAACTGCATTTGAACTTAACCAAAATTGGATAATTGAGTTGAGTGGAGATAGAACTCCTTTTATTTCTCAAGCTCAATCAGTTAACTTATTTTTACCTGCAGATGTTCATAAAAAAGAATTACATAAAATTCATTTTGATGCATGGAAGAAAGGTCTAAAGAGCCTTTACTACTGTAGATCAAAATCAATTCAAAGAGCTGAGAATGTTAACGACTCCAAGTCAACAGACATCATGGCTAATGTGTATAAAAATAAATCAACCGAAAATAGCGAACAAGAGTACGAGGAGTGTTTATCATGTCAGTAGTAGAAAAAGTTAAGTCAGAAATAATTCAACCACAAAAAAACAATAATGGTTTGCTCGTTGCAAACCCAGTTTACAAACCTTTTAGATATCCTTGGTGTTATGATGCGTGGTTAACACAACAAAGAATTCACTGGTTACCAGAAGAAGTTCCACTTGGAGATGATGTCAGAGATTGGCAAAAAAATCTTTCAGTTTCAGAAAAAAATTTATTAACACAAATTTTTAGATTTTTTACACAAGCGGATGTTGAAGTTAGCAACTGTTACATAAGACACTACATGAATGTGTTTAAACCAACCGAAGTATTAATGATGATGTCATCTTTTGCTTCAATGGAAACTGTTCACATTGCAGCTTACTCACATTTGTTAGATACAATTGGTATGCCAGAGTCCGAGTATTCAGCATTCATGAAGTACAAAGAAATGAAAGATAAGTATGACTACATGCAAGGTTTTGACGTTAAATCAAATCATGACATTGCAAAAACCATTGCTGTATTCAGTGCTTTCACAGAAGGGCTTCAGTTATTTGCAAGTTTTGCAATTTTGTTAAACTTTCCAAGGCATAACAAGATGAAAGGCATGGGACAAATTGTTACTTGGTCAGTAAGAGATGAGACATTGCATTGTAATTCTATGATTAGATTGTTTAAAGATTTCATTAAAGAAAATCCTGAAACATGGACACCACAACTGAAAAAAGAAATTTATGAAGCATGCAGAACAATAGTTGAGCATGAGGACGCTTTCATCGATTTAGCTTTTCAGATGGGTCCAATGGAAGGTTTAACTGCTGATGATATTAAAAAATATATTCGTTTTATTGCAAACAGAAGATTAGATCAGCTAGGCTTAGAAGCAATATATGACATTGATAAAAATCCATTAACTTGGTTAGATACAATGTTAAATGCAGTAGAGCATATGAATTTCTTTGAAGGAAGAGCTACAGAATATTCTAAAGCATCTACACAAGGAACTTGGGCAGAAGCATTTAGTTAAACTTAAAATTATCTTTGATTTAACTGCATCACTTTTCGATGCTTGCTACCTTTGTAACTTGCCAAAGGTCTAATAAGTTTGTTGGCAGCATGTTGTTCCATTATGTGAGCAGACCAACCTGTTATTCTAGAAATGACAAATATTGGAGTAAAAAAATCAGTCTCAAAACCCATTAGATGATAAGTAGGTCCTGTTGGGTAATCTACGTTTGGATAAATATTTTTTTTCTTAATCATCACTTTTTCAACAATGTCATAGATTTTTTCAAATTTTTTATCTTTCTTAAGTTTAGCAACTTTACCAAAGTATTTTCTCATAGTCGGAACTCTCGAATCACCTGATTTATAAACTCTATGTCCAAATCCCATCACTACTTCTTTATTTTTAAGAGCGCTATTTATCCATTTCAGTGCATTTTCTGGTTTTTTAATTTTATTCATCATATGCATCACTTCTTCATTAGCTCCACCGTGAAGAGGGCCTTTTAAACTAGCAATTGCACCCGTTATTGCACCGTGTATATCAGATAAGCTACTTGTTATAGTTCTGGCTGTAAAAGTTGAAACGTTAAAGCTGTGCTCAGCATACAAAATTAAAGAAACATCAAATGCTTTAACAATTTCTTTTTGAGGAACTTTTCCAAAACACATATAGAAAAAATTTTCAGCAAAAGTTAAGTTTTTCTTTGGTTTTATAATTTTTTTTCCTTTCCTAATTCTATAAAAGGCTGCTAGGGCAGTTGGCGTTTTTGCAAAAATTCTCAATGCTTTTCTCATATTTGCTTCAGGAGAAGAATCGGTAGTTTCTTTATCCTCTAATCCCATCACGCTAACAGCAGTTCTCGCAACGTCCATTGGATGAGATTTTTTTGGCATATGTCTTATTATTTCATATAAATTTTTTGTAAGCTCTCTATTGTTTCTCTCTTCTTTTTCAAAATGTTTTAGTTCTATTGAGTTTGGAAGATCTTTATTCAATATTAAATATGCAACTTCTTCAAATCTACAGTATTCACATAAATCTTGAGCAGCATAACCTCTATAAGTTAGTGAGTTAATCTCTGGCATAACTTTTGAAACTTCAGTTTCATCTACAACAATTCCAAGCAAACCTTTTTTAATATCATCACTCATTATTCATGTCCTTCTGTACTAAAATTATAAATTTTTTCATCTAAAGAATTATATTTTTCGTATTCTACTAATTCATACAATCTTTTTCTTGTTTGCATCTTATCTATTATATTATTTTGATGTCCATTTGCATAAATGTCTCTTAGTCCATCTTCAACATTTTTCATTGCTAGTCTTTGTGTTGTTACTGGATATATAACAATATTATATCCTAAGTTTTCTAACTCCTTATAGTTAAATAGCTTAGATTTACCAAATTCAGTCATATTAGCTAACAAATAACATGAAAGTTCTTTTCTTACTTTTTCAAAATCTTTTTCATCTTGTAAAGCTTCTGGAAATATAATTTCTGCTCCGGCATCGATGTAGGCTTTACATCTATCAATCATTTTATCAATTCCCTCAACACTTTTTGCATCTGAGCGCGCTATAATTTTGAAGTTTTTATCTTTTTTTGCAGCTACACATTCTTTTATTTTCGTAACCATAGCATCTGTTGAAATAAGTTCCTTATTATCTAGATGTCCACATCTTTTTCTTTCAATTTGATCTTCCAAATGAACACCAGTTAATCCAAACTCTTCAAAAGTTTCTATAGTTTCTTTACAAGATTTAAAACCTGTATCTATATCAACAATAGTTGGTAGATTAGTTACTCTAGATATTAGATAGGATCTGGTACTTACATCTTGAAGTGTAGTTAAACCTATATCTGGAAAACCAAGATCATTGGCCATAACGCCTCCTGACACATAAACTGCATCATAACCAATTTCTTCAATTAATTTTGCTGTTAGAGGATTATAGGCCCCAGGAACTCTCAGAATTTTATTTGATTTAAGTTTTTGATCAAAATCAATTCTTTTTTGACTTGGTTCTTTTTCAACAAAATGCATTAAAAAATTCCTTTTTTTAAATTTCTTTTTAATTTACTTTTTTTAATTTCAATATTTAATTTATCTAATTGACCAGCTTTTAAGTTTTTTAAATTCTGAACATTTTTTAAAAAACGATCACTCTCACTTTTTTCTAGAACACCATCTGTTAGAGTTAAAAATTTATTAATATAATTTTCTCTTTTAAATGGTCTTGCTCCATACGGGTGAGCATCAGCTCTATCTAGTTCCTCAGTTACTTTTTTTCCATTGTTCAATGTAACAATAACTTTTGCTCCAAAAGATTTCTTTTTTGGATTTGGATCATGATATTTTTTTGTCCACTTTTTATCTTCATAAGTTGTTATTGAATTCCATATCTTAATAGTACTTTTTCTATTAGCTCTTGATTTAGTGTAAGATTTTACATGATGCCAATCTCCATCTTCTAGGGCAACTGCAAAAATATACATTATAGAGTGGTCCAAAGTTTCTCTACTTGCATTTGGATCCATTTTTTGTGGATCATTTGCACCTGTTCCAATTACATAATGTGTATGATGACTTGTATA
>QCGU01000033.1 GCA_003278165.1 Pelagibacteraceae bacterium AG-390-A02 | reverse complement strand
TCACCCATAGCATAGTAAAAAGATCTATGCGGTGCTCTATCTGGTCCTAATGATGTATGTCTACTTGGAAGTTTCTTTTTATTAAATTTTGCCATTATATACCCTTTATTGTTATAGATATTTTCTCAATATCATTCTTTAAATTATTATAATTAGTTTTTTCTTGTTCAACAATCTCTTTTGGCGCACGGTCTATAAAACTTTTATTCTCTAATCTTTGAGAAATTTTATTCATTTCTTGTTCTAATCTACTTTGTTTATTAGTTAAGTTTTCTTTAATTAATTTTAAATCTATATCTTTATCAAAATAAATTTTAAATAAGTCACCTGAAACAACCATTGTTGCAGCAGGTTTTTCCAAATCATCATTAAGTATATTATTTATTCTTCCAAGTTTTTTTAAGATAACTTCATTTTTATTAATAAATTCTTTTTGATTTTCATTAATACCTTTAACTGAAACATCAATAAATGATCCAGGGCTAACATTTAGCTCATTTTTAAAGGATCTAAGCTCTGAAACGATATTAATGATATTTTCTACCTGTTCAGTGCTATTATCTTTATTAACTTCTCCTGTTACCCAATTTTTATGCATTAAATAATCGCTTCCATTTTTATCAAATTGGTCTTTGAGCCATATTTCCTCTGTTACAAACGGGATAAATGGGTGAAGTAAGATTAATATTTGTTTGAATACATAAGATGATACTTTCCTAACCTCTGCTTTTGCATCATTATCGTCTGAAAATAGAATAGTTTTAGATAATTCTAAGTACCAATCACAATATGAGTGCCAAGCAAACTGGTAAGCATTTTTAGCAGCTTCATCAAATCTATAATCTTCAAGGTTTTTTTGAATTTTGTTCTTTGTCTCTATTAGCTCTGAGTAAATCCACTTATTAATATTTACATTTAAATTAGGTAGATCATCAATATCTTTAAAATCACATTCATTTGTTATTAAAAAGTTATTTGCATTCCATAATTTGTTTAAAAAATTTCTGTATCCTTTAACTCTATCTTCAGAAAGCTTAACATCAGTACCTGGTGATGCCATTGATAACAAAGTAAATCTAAGTGCATCTGCGCTATATTTTTCAATTAAATCTAAAGGATCAATTACGTTTCCTTTAGATTTAGACATTTTTTGTCCTTTCTCATCTCTAACTAATGCATGAACATAAATATCTTTAAACGGTTCTTTATTTAAAAATTCAGTGCCAAACATAATCATTCTAGCAACCCAGAAAAAAATAATATCAAAACCTGTTACAAGTACTGATGTTGGATAAAATTTATCTACATATTCATTATCACCAGGCCAACCAAGTGTTGCAAAAGGCCATAAGCCAGATGAAAACCAAGTATCTAAAACGTCTGGATCACGAATTAGCTCAACATCTTTACCATAATGTTTTTTAGCTTGTTGTTTTGCATCATCTTCATTTTCAGAAACGAATATTTTTTTATCTGGGCCATACCAAGCTGGTATTTGATGTCCCCACCATAATTGTCTTGATATGCACCAAGGTTCAATATTGTTCATCCATTGAAAGTATGTCTTTGACCAATTTTCAGGAAAGAAATTTGTTTTTTTTGAGTTAACAACTTCTTTAGCTTTAACAGATAATTTACCAGCATCTGCAAACCACTGTTCTGTTAAGAAAGGTTCAATTATCGAATTAGATCTATCTCCGTATGGAACTTTATTTTTAATATTCTCCTCTTTATCAAAAAATTCTTTTTCTTTTAATTCTTTTAAAATTTTTTTTCTTGCTTCAAATCTATCAAGACCCACATAATGTGCCGGTGCATTTTCATTAATCTTGCCTTCTTCAGTGAAAATATTTATAATTTCAAGATCATTTCTTTGACCTACATCATAATCATTAAAGTCATGGGCTGGAGTTATTTTTAAAGCACCTGTGCCCTGCTCAGGATCAGCATAGTCATCTTCAATTATTTTTATTTTTCTTCCAACAAGTGGGATGGTTACTGTTTTGCCAACAAAAGATTTAAATCTATCATCTTTTGGATTAACAGCGATAGCAGTATCTCCTAGCATTGTTTCAGGTCTTGTAGTTGCTATGGTTATAAACTCACTGGTTCCATCAATAGGATATTTAATATAGTAAATTTTTGAATTTACCTCTCTTTGATCTACCTCTAAATCAGAAATAGCCGTTTTAAGAACGGTGTCCCAATTTACTAATTTCTTATCCTTGTAAATTAAACCTTTATTGTACAGGTCTACGAAAACTTTAATAACTGATTTGGATAAATTTTCATCCATAGTGAATGCGTTTCTTGACCAATCGCAAGAGCAACCTAATTTTTTTAATTGGTTAATTATTATGTCACCATACTGTTCTTTCCATTCCCAAACTTTCTTAATAAATTTATCTCTTCCAATTTCATTCTTATCTATTTTTTCAGAGGTGAGTTTTTTTTCTACTAAAGCTTGCGTTGCAATACCAGCATGGTCAGTTCCTGGTTGCCACAAAGTTTCATAATTATTCATCCGGTGATAACGCACTAATAAATCTTGAATAGAATTATTTAATGCATGTCCCATATGAAGACTTCCAGTCACATTTGGTGGAGGAATTACTATTGAAAATTTTTTAGAATTTTTTTTTGGTTTAAATAATTTGTTTTTTTCCCAATACGAATAAATCTTATTTTCAACTTCAGAATGGATATATTTATCGTTACTCATGGATCTTAAAGTTTATAATTTAATAATCTTATTTAACAATAATCAATTTGGATCTTTATTTAATAGACTAATATAAAAAATTTAATATAAAAAGCCTTGAAGCTATTCGTTTAAAACAAGTTGGCAACGTGGCGGAATGGTTACGCAGAGGATTGCAAATCCTTGTATCCCGGTTCGATTCCGGGCGTTGCCTCCAAAAAAAATCTTGTTTTAGTTTTAAAAAAAAGTAAGTTGTGATTTTTATATTCCTCGGTAGCTCAGTTGGTAGAGCAGTTGACTGTTAATCAATTGGTCGCAGGTTCGAGTCCTGCCCGAGGAGCCAAAAAAAAATCCAAAATTTAATATGTTTAACCACCTAACCAAAGGGGGTCATATTTTGGTTATGATTAAACTGCTTTAGAAATGTTTGATCCTGAAATTTGTAATGTTTTGTTAAATTTTAATTTTTGATCAGCATTAAGTTCTGAATAAATTTTTGCTAAAAAATTATAATTAACATTCATATGTCCTTCTTGTGATTTTTCTAAGTTAACTAAATATTCTGAAAAATCTTCAAAAAAATAATTGATCGGTACTTTTAAATAATTAGAAAGTTGAAGTAATCTTATTGAACTTACTCCATTAGTACCTTTTTCATATTTTTGAATTTGTTGAAATGTTACGTTAATTGCTTTTGCAACTTTTGTTTGTGTTAAACCTAAAGCTAATCTTCTTAACTTGAGTTTGTTACCCAAGTGTTTGTTGAAATTATCTTCCATTAAGACCCCTCTTAATTAAATTTTATAAACACCATTCAACCTATTTATTATTGTTACTGCAATAGAAAAATTTATTTTTTTTTGTAAGAAAATTAGAATAGTCAAAACACTGTCAAGCATTAGTTCATTGCAATATGAACATAATTAGATTGTTTAATTTAAATTTATAGCTTTAAAATTATATATTTTTTATAGTATTTGACTTAAAAACAGCTTAGTTCTGTCACTCCTAGGGTTTGCAAAAAACTCTTTAGTTTCAGCCCTTTCAACAATCATACCTTCATCCATAAAAATAACCTCATCTGCGACCTCTTTTGCAAATCCCATCTCATGTGTTACTACAATCATTGTCATTCCTGCTTTTGCTAAATTAACCATTGCATCTAAAACTTCTTTAATCATTTCAGGGTCTAGAGCTGATGTTGGTTCATCAAATAACATTATTTTTGGCTCCATACATAATGCTCTAGCAATTGCACATCGTTGTTGTTGACCGCCAGAAAGTTGTCCTGGGTATTTATTCGCTTGATCTGCAATTTGTACTTTTTCTAAATGTTGAATAGCTAAATCTTCTGCATCTTTTTTTGGCATTTTTTTTACCCAAATTGGTGCCAATGTACAATTATCTAAAATAGAAAGATGAGGAAAAAGATTAAATTGTTGAAATACCATTCCAACTTCGGCTCTAATTTTCTCTATATCTTTAGTATCAGCTGTTAATTCATTGCCATCTACAATGATTGAGCCCTCTTGATGCTCTTCTAATCTGTTTATACATCTAATCAATGTTGATTTTCCTGAACCAGATGGTCCACACACTACAATTTTTTTATTTTTTTCTACTTCTAGGTTTATATTTTTTAAAACTTGGAAATCACCAAACCATTTATTCATTTCAGTAATTTGTATTATTTTATCTGACATTATCTTTCCGTTTTATATTTTTGCTCTAAATTATAACTATATTTACTCATTGCATAGCAAATAATAAAAAATAGTACTGATGCAAACACATAACCTTCCATTGCAAAACCCAGCCACTCTGGGTTCGTTTTAGCAAGATTTAACATGCCAACAATTTCTAAAAGTCCAACAACAAATATTAAAGGAGTATCTTTTACTAGTGCTAAAAAAGTATTAGCAATACCGGGTATTACAAGTTTAAGTGCCTGAGGTAAAATCACTAAAATATGCATTTTCCAATAACCCATTCCTAAAGATTTAGCAGCATCATATTGGCCTCTAGGTAGTGCTTGCAAACCACCCCTTATAACTTCAGCAACATATGCTGCTTCAAATAATGAAATTGCAATGATTACTCTTACTAGTTTATCTATAAACATATCTTCTGGTAAAAACATTGGAAACATTACTGAGGACATAAATAATACTGTAATCAATGGAACCCCTCTCCAAAATTCAATCATACCTATTGAAAAATATTTAATTATTGGAAAATCTGATCTTCTTCCAAGAGATAAAAACAAACCTATTGGAAAACAGAAAATCAAACAAAAAAATGATACTATAAAAGTTAAAGACAGACCTCCCCATGCGCCTGTCTCTACCCACTCTAATGCTTCTAATTTACCAAGTTCAATAAGCTCTTCATAAAAAAATACATATTTTAATAATATATAAAGTGTGATCGGAACTATAATGAAATAGTACATTTTAAATTTTGAAGGAATAAAAAATCCAATTATAACCGAAATTACAGCTGCAATAATTCCATACGAGAAATCAAAAAATATTGGGCCACCGGATATAAAAAAGAAAATAAAGAAAAAAGCAATTACAGGATAAATAACTACATAATAAAGGGTCAAATATTTTTTAAATTTTTCAGTAGCAAAGAAACCAATGGTACCAAGAAAAGCTAAAGCTATAAAAGATAAGTTAATACGCCACTGCTCAGCATTTGGATACATACCATACATAAATCTGTTAAACCAAATTTTAATATAAGTCCAACAAGCTCCTGTACCAGTACATACGTCTTTTGAGTCACCAGCAATATTTGCATCTAAAATAAACCAACTTAATAATGGTGGGAGAGATTTGATAACCACGAACACAATTAATAATGATAAAAAAGCATTAAAATTGTTAGTATTAATATTTTTATTTATTGAATCTAAAAATTTTAAACCTGAATATTCAATTCTAATTAAATGAAGCCCTATAAATCCTAAAATTAATGGCAAAAAGAAACTAAGAGTTCCAGGTAAAAAAGAAATTAAATCTTTTTTAAAAAAAGAATTTAAAAAAACTATAAATATACTTAGTGCCACTAAAATTACACCAGTATACAGATAAGTATTTAGGTTGTTTTTATCTGGTTGTAAAAAGTTTAATTTGTTCATTATTTTTCTTTAATAGCTATTTTTTTATTGTACCAATTCATAAATATTGAAATTGATATACTCAAAGATAAATATGTTAACATTGTAATAGAAACAATTTCTATCGCTCTACCTGTCTGCATTAAAGCAGTCCCTGCAAATACAAGAACCAAATCAGGATACGCAATTGCAGCCGCAAGAGATGAATTTTTTGTTAAATTTAAATATTGATTAGTAGTTGGTGGAATTATAATCCTTAAAGCTTGTGGCATTACCACTAATTTAAGTACTTGGTTTGGTGTTAAACCTATAGATGCTGCTGCCTCCTTTTGACCTTTACTAACACCTTGAACACCTGCTCTTACACACTCGGCAATAAAAGTTGCTGTATATAATGATAGAGCTAATGCTAGAGATATTAATTCAGGTGGTAATTTAATTCCTCCTTCATAAGTGAAACCAGATTGAGATAATTGTTTAAGCACAGGCACTTCAACTGAAGCATCAACCCCACCAAATAAAAAACTTAGAAGTGGTAAAATTATCAATAATCCAATAGAAATTGATAAAACTGGCGTTTGAATACCTTCGTTTTCTTGTTTTTTTCTTGCGTAAATTCTAATGAAAATAATTGAAATTATTGCAGCAATTATTGAATAAATAAAAATATCTAAATTATTCCAAATAAAAGCAGGAACAAAAAAACCTTTTATTGTAAGGAAAAAAAACCCGAACATGGGTTCAGTATCTTGTGGTAATGGCAGTGCTCTTAAAGCAGCAAAATACCAAAAAAATATTTGTAATAATAAAGGGATATTTCTAAAAAATTCTACATAAACTGCAGCAGTTCTATTAATTAGATAGTTATTTGACAATCTTGCAATTCCAACAACCACTCCAATAATAGTTGCGAATATAATTCCTATAACTGAAACTAAAATAGTATTTAATAAACCAACTAGATATGCTCTAAAATATGAGTGAGAACCATCAAATTCAATTAATGAAAATTGCACATCAAAAGAAGACTCTTGAGATAAAAAACCATACCCAAAAGTAATTCCTCTATTCTCCATATTGACTTGTGCGTTATATGAAAAGAAACCGAATATTAGGATTACAACTAGAAGTGTAAGTACTTGGGGTAATATTTTTTTAATATTCACAATAATTCAAGACTTATAAAAAAAAGGGCTAGAAAAATCTAGCCCTTTTTAAGTTTTATTTAAAGATATAAATTATCTTGCTGGTGGTACATAAAGTATTCCACCTTTAGTCCATAATTCATTTGGACCTCTGTCAGGTAGAATTCCAGTGTCAGCAATATTTCTTTTGTAGCTTTCACCGTAGTTACCAACTTGCTTGATAATTCTTAAACTCCAATCATTATCTAGACCTAAAGCAGCTCCTAATTCACCTTCAGCTCCAACTAATCTTTTTACAGCTGGATTGTCTGAAGTTTTCATTGAATCTGCGTTAGCAGAAGTAACACCATACTCTTCAGCTTCAATCATAGTGTTTAGAGACCATCTTACGATATCTTCCCAAACAGAATCACCTTGTCTAACAACAGGGCCTAGAGGCTCTTTTGAAATAGTTTCAGGCAAAACTATGTGATCATCTGGTGAACTCAATTTAATTCTTTGAGCAGCTAAACCAGATTTATCAGTTGTGTATGTATCACATCTTCCAGCATCATAAGCAGCAACAACCTCGTCAGCTTTTTCAAAAGTTACTGGCTCATAAGAAATACCTTTTGAATTAAAGAAGTCTCTCATATTAAGCTCAGTTGTTGTTCCTAAGTTTGTACATGCAGAAATACCGTTTTTGAAATCATTCACAGATGTATATCCAGAATTTTTTCTTACCATAAAACCTTGACCATCATAGAAGTTTACTCCTACGAAAGTAAGTCCAATGTCAGCATCCCTAGAAAGAGTCCAAGTTGTGTTTCTTGATAAGATATCAATCTCATTAGAAGTTAAAGCAGTAAATCTTTCTTTAGCGCTTAGTGGTGTAAACTTAACTTTGTTTGCATCACCTAATACTGCAGCAGCCACCGCTCTACATACATCAACGTCAACACCAGTCCAATTTCCTGCAGCGTCAGCATTAGAAAATCCTGGAAGACCTTGAGATACTCCACATCTTACAAAACCCTTTTTTTGAGTGTTTTTAAGTGTTTTAGATTTTTTAGCAGCCATAGTTTCTGTTGTAAAAGTAAACAACACTGCAACCATAGCAACTAAAGAAGTTAATTGTTTTAAGTATTTAAACATTATTCTTCCTTTTAGTTATTTTTATTTGTTAACAAATAATTCAAAACTTAGTTTTGAATTCGCAGGATTAAAACATTTTAAAAAAACTACTTCAAGAAGAAATTATACATGAAAGATGTGGCTAAAAGACAAGTAATGGCGCGCCCTGAAGGATTCGAACCTACGACCCTCGGTTTAGAAAACCGATGCTCTATCCAGCTGAGCTAAGGGCGCAATATTTGGAATACATATATATTACAAATTTAATATTTAAACAGAAATTTTTTAGCTATCAATAATAAAGATAATAATTCAATTCGGCCAATTATCATAAAGAAAATAAGAATATATTTTGCAATAAAATGTAAATTTTGGAA
>QCGU01000032.1 GCA_003278165.1 Pelagibacteraceae bacterium AG-390-A02 | reverse complement strand
AGCATCATCAAAAACAGCTACAGGACTTTTTCCACCTAACTCTAAACTTACTTCAGATAAATTTTCTGCAGAGTTTCTAATTATGTGTCTTGCAGTTTCAGGACCTCCTGTAAAAGCTACTTTCTCAACTAAGTTGTGAGTAGTTAAAGCTTTACCACAAGGATCTCCAAAACCAGAAACTACATTTATTACACCTTTTGGTATTCCTGTTTCTTCAACTAATTTTGCAAACTCAAACATTGTTGTTGGGGCTAATTCAGAACACTTAATTACCACTGTATTGCCCATAGCTAAAGCGGGAGCAACTTTTGTTGCAGTTAAAAACATTTGAGAATTCCAAGGAATGATAGCTGCAATAACACCTATTGGAATTCTTGTTGTGATTGCTTGAATATTTGGTTTATCTATAGGAAGAACTGTTCCTTCAACTTTATCAGCTAAACCTGCATAGTAATCATAATATTCTGCAATGTATTTTGCTTGTTGATAAGTTTCTCTGTACAGTTTTCCTGTATCAATTGTTTCAATCTTACCTAATAATTCAGAATTTTCTCTTAGCTTATTTCCAATCGCTCTTAAAAATTTTGCTCTATCTCTTGCAAGCATTTTTGGCCATTCACCTTCAAAAGCTTTTTGAGCAGCTTTTACAGCTTTATCAACATCATTTGCGCTAGCTTCAGGAACTACAGCCCAAGGCTTATTGTTTTCTGGATTTAAAGTTTCAAAAGTTTTTTTTGTATCAGAGTCTACCCACTCACCGTCTATATACATTTGATATTTTTTTAATTCAGGCATTATTTATATGTTTGATTATTGCATTATTTACTTCGTCTGCATATTCAATAGTGCATAAATGTTTTCCATTTTTAATTTCAACATATGTTGAATTTTCTATATCTTTATTTAAATTTTTTGACATATCAGGTGTAGAACCAGGATCATCTGATCCAGTTATTATTAAGGTATTTGTTTTAATATTTTTTATATTTTCAAGATTGTCTTCATAGTTTGCAAATACTTCATAAGCTTTTATAAAATTTTCTTGATCAATTCCTTCCTTGTTAAGAGTCTTCATAAACTCATCATATAACTCAGGATTTTGTTCAAGGTACTTATCTGAAAACCATCTCTTCATTGCCATTTGAGATATTGGCATATTTTTTTTTGCCAAATTCACTCTATCAATTACACTTTGTCTTTCTTCTGCTGTCCTTTGGTATGTGGTGGATATTAGAGTTAATGAATTTAAATATTTTTCATATTTTGAGGCAAATTCAATTGCGATCAAAGATCCTATAGAAAATCCAATTAAATTAAATTTCTCTATAGATAAGTTATTTACTAGATTTGACAATTGATCAGTAAAATTTTCCATTGATAAATTTGGCTCTTTAAAAGGTGTTTTTCCATGTCCTAACAGATCGTAAGTTATAAAAGAATTGTTCTTGAAAAATTCAATTTGTGGTTTCCACATTTGTTGATTTAAACCAACACCATGAATAAAAACTATTGGTAAAGAATTTTTATTATTAAAATAATAATGATTTTGATTGTTATCAAAATTATAAGACATCAACTATTTATCGATGCCCATCTCTTTCATGTCTTGATATCTATCACCTGTTCTTGCATGAGCTCGTCCTGTTGGAGCACCTCCAATAGCAACAACTATTTCATCCTCATTAGGGGCATCGTGAATTGTAAATTCATGTGTTAGATAAAAAGGTCTTAATCCAGCATCGGTTTTATGCATCATTGGAATTGAAATTTTTGCACCTGCAGGACCTCTGGTATTTGTAAAACTTAAATAAGAAGTTCCACCAACAGCATCTCTAAATTTATTTCCAAATCTTAAAGTATGAATAAATGCAGACGCATGTTCTATTTCACCATTTAATCCAACCATTGCAGCTTTTCCATAGGCTAAAATTTTTTCACCTGATCCAATTTCCTTCGTTAACTCAGGCACCAAAAGATCTCCTAATTGAGGTGCAAGATCTAAAATTTCTGGTTTTAGATCTTCTACAAAACCTTTTCCGGCCCAAGGATTTTCTATAACAGCTGCAACCGAAACTAACAGAACAGGTTCTTTAGCTTTTTTTCCACCTTCAATAAAAGTTTTATCTACAAATTTTGCAAATTTTCTAAGTTTTAAATCCATTTACTAGCTAGCTCTTTGAATGTCCGTATCTATCGGTTTTATATTTGGAATTACTTCTTCTGTAAATAATTTGATGCTTCTCATGCAGTCTTCGTGTTTAATTCCTGGAAAGTTAGACCAGACTTGTAAATTTTGAAGATTTAATTCTTGCTGAAGTTCTTTTATTTTTTCTATTACAAACTCAGGTGTTCCAAATAACAGATTTCTTTTATGAAGAAATTCATAATTTAATAAATCTAGCTTATTTTTTGTCTCTGGTAATTTTTCATCTGGATCCATATGATTTCCTAATCCTCTCCAGTGACAAACCCATCTCATATAATTTACAATATGTTCTCCTGCCATTTTTTCAGCCTCTTCCATAGTTTCTGCAACAAACATATCTCTAACCAAACTTATACCTTCACCTAGTGGTACATCTCTATTTTCAGCTTTAGATTTTGCCTGTTTATAAATTTCAAATCTTTTTTTCAAAGCTTTTACAGTTGGTATCCACATAATTGTATTAAGACCATTTTCTGCTGCCCACTGAATTGATCTTTCTCCATCAACTACTTGTGATATTGGTGGAAAAGGTTTCTGATAAGGTTTTGGTAATACAGAAATTTGTTTTAATTCGTTTGTTTTTAAATCCACAACATTTTCTGTGGGAGGACTCATGTCGTGTTGCCAAATAAAATTAGGAGATGGATAAGTATAAAATTCTCCTTGATGAGAGAAAAAGTCTTCAGACCATGCTTTTTTCATTATTTCTAATGTTTCTGAAAAAAGTCTAAAATTTTTTGCCTGATCTTTTAGGTCAGCTTCTTTATTCATGTTGATTGCTTCTCTACCGTAAACACCTCTACCAATACCGATCTCAACTCTACCTTTAGACATTTGGTCTAGTGTAGCGATATCTTCAGCAAGTCTTATTGGATTATGAAATGTGATTACGTTACATGCTTGCCCTAAACGAATATTTTTAGTTCTGGCTGCAGCATCTGCGCACATCATTAGAGGATTAGTGCAAGACTCCATTCCTTCATGGTTAAAATGATGTTCAGTATACCAAATAGAATTCCAATTATTTTGGTCACAATATTTTGTGATTTCTCTAGCTTCGTCTAAAAGCTGGGTATAAGGTTTTTTATCCCAGTTAGTAGTGTTACAAAAATATCCAAAGTTCATAAAGCCTCCTTTAAAAATTAATTTAAAGACGACCGATCCCACTTTCGTAAATTTTTGAATTTAACGACGAGTTATGTATCGCTTTATTAAATAACGATATCACTTTTTTATAGCAGTGGAAATCTAAAAAAGTCTCTTTTTATCTGTCCATGGGCCTTTTTTGGTTTTGGGTAAAAACTTTTTAAGGTCTATGAGGACTTTTTCAGATAACTTTCTGTATGTAGTAAGTTTTCCTCCATAAATATTTAAAAGAGGTAATTTTTTCACAATTTGTAAATCAAAAACATAATCCCTAGTAACTTTTGAGGCTTCTTTAAAATCCTCTATTAGAGGCCTTATTCCTGAATAAGTATCCACTATATCTTTTTTGCTTATTTGTTTTTTTAAATAATTATTTACTGATTTAATTAAATATTGAATTTCTTGATTTGATATTCCATTATTTTCTGGGGATTTGACCTCTACTTCAGTTGTTCCAATTAATGAAAAATGTTTTTTGTAAGGAATTACAAATATTATTCTTTTGTCTGTATTTTGAAATGTAAATGCAACATCTTCTTTATACAATTTCTTAGTAATGATGTGACTACCTTTAACTAATCTTATTTTATTTTTAGATTTTATTTTTATATTTTTATTCAAAGTATCATTTATCCATGGCCCAGATGCATTGATCAAAACTTTTGATTTTATTTTTTTTCCATTTTGAAGACTTATGACCCACTCATTATTAATAATTTCAGCCTTTTTAACTTTGTTGTGTTCTAAAATTTTGGCTTTGTTTCTTTTTGCATCTTGAGCATTTAGTTTTGTTAATTTTTTATCATCAATTTGAATATCAAAATATTGAAAACCAGTTTTGTATTTTTCTTTTAGAATATTTGGAAATTTTTCATTAAGATCAAATGTTTTTGATTTTGGAATATTGGTTTTTCCTCCTAAATTATCATACAAAAACAAACCAAATTTAATCAACCAAGCTGGTCTAATTTTATCAGTATGAGGAATTATAAATGGAATTGGTCTTGAGATATGTTTTGCAATTTTGTAAACAATTTCTCTTTCTTTAAGTGACTCTCTTACTAATTTAAATTCATAATTTTCTAGATATCGAAGCCCACCATGAATTAATTTTGTGGACCAAGAAGAAGTTGCACCTCCAATTTCACCTTTATCAGCCAAACATACAGACAAACCTCTTCCTGCAGCATCTCTTGCAATACCTGCACCGTTTATACCACCACCAATTATGAATAAATCAAATACTTTAGACATTAAATTATAAATTCTTTATAAAAGTTAATTATAAATTTTCAACGACTTAAAGTATTTTAACGTTGGTATTCAATAAATTTTTTTAACGATTGATTTAGAAATTTTTCGTAAATTTGACCTGTGTTAGAATATTTTTTTGAATTAAGGAAAGATTTGTTCATCTTAAAGTCATAAGAGGGTTCAAAGAAGAATGGAATAGAAAGTCTCTTACTTTTATTCCATAGTACCCTGTGGTTTGTAGCTTTAAATTTTCCTCTACTTAAAAATTCTAAAGCTCTACCAGTATTTACTACTAAAGCTTTTTTATTAAACGGTACATCATACCATTTTTTTGTTTTTCTATTCTGTACTTGAAGACCACCTTTTTTATCTTGGTATAGAACTGTAAATATTCCACTATCAACATGTGTTTCACATCCAAGTGCAACTCCATCCTGTTTTGATATCTCAACAGGCTTCGTTTGATTTGGATAATAATTAAATCTTAAGGTGCTAAGTGTTTTTAACCTTGAAAAAGCTTTGCTTGAAAGATTTGGATTAAGTTTATTTAATTTGATCACACATTTAAACAAAGTTTCACTTAAATTGTAAATATTTTCAAAATATTTATTCAAGAGTCTAATAGAAGTTTTGTTAAAGCATGTATCAAGATTTAAATATTCAATATATTGGTTTTTAATTTTTGAAGAATATTTCTTGGTTACTTTTAAATCTCCTATATCTAAACCTTCTTTGCCATTCACATCATTTGGAAAATAACCTCTGTAAAGATTTTTATTTTTTTTATTCCACTTTTTTGGTGAGAGTTTTCTTTTTTTAACTTCTGGTAAATTGAAAAACTTATTTCCTAGATCACATATATTTTTAATTTCTTTTAAATTAAGTCCATGACCTGTCACTTGGAAAAAACCTACATTTACACAAGCTTTTTCAATTTCTTTAATTGTTTTATAGGCACTTTTAGTTTCAAAATTATTTTTGATCAGTGAAGAGATGTTAACTGTTGGAATATAGTCTTTTAACATTTTAATTACTATTTTTGATAAAATCTGCAGCGCGTTCAGCAATCATCAAAGTTGGTGCATTTAAATTTCCACTTGTAATTTCTGGCATTACAGACGCATCCACAACTCTGATATTTTGTAATCCACTTACTTTTAATTTTTCATCTACTACCGACATCTTATCTGTTCCCATCTTAAGCGTGCATGAAGGGTGGTAAGCAGTTTCAGCTTTTGACCGGATATATTCTTCTAATAAATCATCAGTTTGAACATTTTCTCCTGGCCCAACTTCTTTTCCTGCAAATGGTTTAAATGAATTTTGTTCCAAAATTTTTCTTGCCACATAGATACACTCTATCGTTTGTTTCAAATCTTCCTCATGTTCCAAATAATTAAATTGAATTTTTGGATAATCATAAGGATTTGAGCTATTTAAAGTTATGTGACCTCGACTTTTAGGGTGATTTGGACTGGCATGTAATTGATATCCATGTCTATCTGGATCAACTAATCCATGATCAATCACAAAAGCAGGAAAAAAATGAAACTGAATATTAGGGTATTCTCTATCTGGAGATGATTTACAAAACCCTCCTGCCTCCAAGAAAGAAGTAGAGCAAGGGCCACTTCTATTCAAAAACCACTGAACACCAATTTTAAGCATATTAAACTTATTCACGTATGAATATAAAGTATCTTCAGTTTTACATTCTTGCTGCACGTAAGTTTCTAGATGATCTTGTAGGTTTTTTCCAACTCCCTCCAAGTTTTGAATAACATTGATACCTTTATCTTTCAGATGTTTGCTAGGACCTATTCCTGATAGCATTAATAACTGTGGTGAATTAATTGCACCACCACTTAAAATGACCTCTTTATTTGCATAGATTTTTTCGACTTTATTTTTAATTTTAACTTCAATGCCAATAGCTTTTTTTCCGTCAAAAATAACTTTCTCAACAAAAGCTTCTGTAAATACTTTTAGATTCTTTCTTTTTTTTGCTGGATTTAAATAATATTTAGAAACACTAGCACGTTCACCTTTATGAATTGTAACGTCATACATTCCAAAACCTTCTTGTTCTTTACCATTCATGTCACTATTTATTTTGTAACCAGCTTCACCAGCAGAGTCTATAAACGCTTTGAATAAAGGGTTTTTGTTTTTAGATTGATTTACCGGTAGTATGCCTTTACCACCTCGGTAATCATTTTCCCCTTCAGACCATGTTTCAATTTTTTTAAAATAAGGAAGAACTTTTTCATAAGACCATTCTTTCAGCCCAAAAGATTCCCATCTTTGATAATCGTTTGGATTACCTCTGACAAATACCATTCCGTTATGTGCCGAGCAACCACCAATCATTTTACCTCTTGGACAAAAAAGTTTTCTGTTATTTAAATAAGGTTCAGGCTCAGAATAATATTTGTAATTATATTTTGGATCATGCATTGTGTATAAAATTGCTAATGGCATATTTACTTTCCAAATATCACTTGATTTACCAGCCTCAAAAATAGCAACATTATTTTGAGATTTCTCAGTTAACCTGTTTGCAAGAACACAACCAGCTGTTCCAGCGCCGATAATTAAATAATCATAGGTCATAATTTTTATAAATTAATAGATCTTTAATATTCATCTTCTCACTGGTGTTTCGGTTGCAATATACTGATCTCTAACTCTCTCTCTCAAATAAATATAAATTCCAGCAGCTATTATACACGCAACTCCTATGAATGTTCTACCCGAAGGTATTTCATTAAATAAAAAATAACCTGGTATCATTGACATTATAATTAGCGAATATTCAAATAGAGAAACAACCGAAGGAGAGGCAACTATATATGCAGAAAAAATACAAACAAAAGCTATTGATGCAGCAAAACCGAAAAATAAAATAAATTTCCAAGTATATTCAATATTTGAAAACCATTCTCTAAAGATGAATTGTATTGTTGGATCAAAGTTTTGATTATTCAGCTGACCACTACCCATAAAAAAATATAAAATTACGCAAAGCAATATTGCAATTAGATAGAAGTAATACAATTGAGTGTTAACATCATCTTTATCAGATGTATATTTTGTAATTGTCATAGAGGCTGCGTAACAAAATGCACAAAAAACTGGTAAAAGACTTCTATATTCAAAATCTGAAAAATTTGGATTTAATACTATAAAAACACCAATAAAACCAAAAATAATGGCTGACCATCTTCTAATACCAATAGTTTCTTTTAAAAATAATTTTGCAAATATAGACACGAAAAAAGGTGAGGAAAAAAATAAAGCATTTGCTGTTGCTAAAGGCATAAAAGTTAATGAGATAAAAAAAGCAGAAAAAGCAATAAAATGTAAAACCACTCTTAGTATTGTTAAAAAAGGGTAGTGAGTTTTAAGAGAAACTTTTTGTTTTTTAAATTTTATGTAACCAAACAACAAAATTGCTGCAACAAAATATCTTCCAAAAAATATTTCATATAGAGCTGCCTTTTCAAAAATGAATTTTATTAAAGCATCCTGCATTGCAAAAAATGTCATTGCAGTAATTATTAGAATTATACCTTTTGAATTATTATTAGCGCCCATTATGCACCTATATCAAAAAAAAATTGTATAGAATATTAGATTATTTCTTTAATTTAGAAGAGAACAGAAGACCTTCGTTTGAAAATTTTGACTTATTTTCTTCAATAAAATCTTTCATTAATTTTACTTTTTCTTGCTCAAATTCAGTAACTTTTCTTTTGCTTAAATCTATATATAGCGATATCCATTCCATAGAAGCTGAAAGTTTATTGGTTTTTTGAGAAATCATTTCCATTTTTAAATGTAGTCTTTTTTTATCATGGTCAAAAAAAGTAAGATTAACATTTACCACCTCTCCTTCTTTGACTTCATTTAAGTATTTAGTATTTGTTTCAACAACCATAGTACTTCTATTAAGATCTTTGGCTGCAGTTCCTC
>QCGU01000031.1 GCA_003278165.1 Pelagibacteraceae bacterium AG-390-A02 | reverse complement strand
GAGGGATCTGATTTAAATTATGGTTACATGCAAATTGGATTGTATTTGATTTGTATTGCTGCAGTCGTTTTTTATGTTTTTAAAACATATAGCCAAACTTTGGAGCAAGATTCAAAAATTTTATCAAGATTTTCAGCATATCTTGTTAGGTCATCATTTTGGGCAGTATTTTTAGTTGGCGTAGCTGACTTTGTTATATCTTTTATGGTTGTTGAAAGATTATGGGAAGTAGTCTTCAGTCCTGAAGTTAAAGCATTGATGGTTAAGGCCCCTGTAAGAATTACGTATATTCACTTTCCAATAATATTAATTTCTTTCGTAATTGGATATTTTACGAAATCAGTTGGTTTTATTTGGCTAGCGGTATTGGTTGTTGTAAGTGAATTCGTAATTGTATTATCCAGATTTATATTTTCATATGAACAAGCATTCCAAGGGGATCTAGTTAGATTTTGGTATGCTGCACTTTATTTATTTGCTAGTGCATATGCATTAATTCATGAAGGTCACGTAAGAGTTGACGTACTCTATTCTTCTTTTAGTGAAAAAAAGAAGGCATGGACAAATATGGTTGGATCGGCAGTACTAGGAGTGCCACTTACATTAATAGTTATATTTTTAGGTCTGAATGGAAAAGCCAGCATTATAAATGGTCCTGTTGTAGCTTTTGAAGTTACACAACAAGGTTCTAACGGTCTTTATCTATTATATTTGATGGCTGTTTATCTAGCTGTATTTGCTGTTACGATGTTAATTCAATTTACTAGCTATTTTATGGAAAGTAGTCACAAAATTATAAAAGGTGTCAAAAATTAAATTATGGAAACATTTTTTTTAGCTGTTTTAGTTGTGATAATGATTGTTGCTCTTGCGTCGGGTTACCCGGTTGCTTTTGCACTACCTGGTTCAGCTATAATTGCTATTGGTTTAGCTGCATTTTTTGGTTACATGTTAGAGGGAGACTCCAGTGCCTATTTTGCTGTAGATGGACCTATAGAATGGCTCGTTGCTGGTATTACAAATTTTAGGAGTAATTACTGGGATGTAGAAACAGATACTTTGATCGCTATTCCTTTATTTATATTCATGGGAATTATGCTTCAAAAATCAAAAATTGCTGAAGACTTGTTAATAACAATGGGCCAATTATTTGGACCAATTCCAGGTGGTTTAGGAATTTCTGTTATATTTGTTGGAGCTCTATTAGCAGCAACGACTGGTATCGTTGGAGCAACTGTAATTGCGATGGGACTAATCTCGCTACCAACGATGTTAAATAACAAGTATGACAGACAACTTGCTAGTGGAATAGTTTGTTCATCAGGAACATTAGGCCAAATTATTCCTCCATCAATTGTTTTAATTATTATTGCTGATCAGTTGGCAAGTGCATCTGATGTTGCGAACAACTTAAGACAAAATGATTATAAAGCCTTAACTGGTGAATTTAATATGCCAGGTGAATTTAGAGTAGGTTCATCAAGTGCAGGTGATATGTTCTTAGGAGCACTTTTACCAGGCCTTGTCCTAGTTGCTCTTTATATGATCTATGTGTTTATTTTTGCTAGAATAAAGAAAGGTGTTGCACCGCCAGTTCCATTTAAAGGAAATTTTGATTTAAAATTTTGGTTACGAGTAGTTGTAATTATCATACCACCACTTGCATTAATATTCGCTGTATTAGGTTCAATTTTAATGGGTATTGCTACTGTAAATCAAGCAGGTTCAATTGGAGCAATTGGTGCCACTTTGATGGCTGGTTATAGATTATATGAAGGAAAGAAAAGTGCGTTCTATCCTTTATTTTTAATTATTGGATCTCTAATTCCAATCACATTCTTTGCATCAAATTATGAATTAAATGTAAAAAATTTGGAGGAAAGAGATTTAAGCGCAATCTTTATTACCGCTTTCTTTGTAGTCATACTTGTATACGGAATAGGTTGGAGTTTTTGGAGAACTTTTAAAACAGAAAATGTTTTAAAAGAAGTTGTAACAGAAACTTGTGTGACTACTTCAATGGTATTTATTATTCTTTTAGGAGCAGCAATGCTTACTTCAGGATTTAGAGCTTTTGGTGGAGAAGAATTAGTAAGAGACTTTTTACAAGATTTACCGGGAGGTTTTTGGACACAATTTGTTGTTGTCATGATTGTAATTTTCTTGCTGGGATTTTTCCTAGACTTTATTGAAATTGCAGTTGTTGTTGTTCCAATAATTGCTCCAATATTACTGGCAGAAACAGGGGCTAACGTCACAGCCGTTTGGCTGGGAGTTATGATTGGTGTTAACTTGCAAACTTCCTTCTTAACGCCACCATTTGGATTTGCACTTTTTTATTTAAAAGGTGTAGCTCCCAAAATTGTCAAAACACTTGATATTTGGAAAGGTGTTGTGCCTTTTATCATTTTACAGCTTATAGGATTGGGAATAGTCGGTGCATATCCTAGCTTAGTAAATTATCTGCCAAATAGAGTATATTTAACTTCGAATGTTGCTCCTCCACCAATGAATCCCAAATTACAGTACTGTTTGCAAGAGTACAAATTTGCAAGATTTGATACCAATGGCGAGACAATTAAAAATGCAATATTAAAATTCCAATCCGAGGCACCAACTAATCTCCCAGATGATAAAATGGAAATTTTAGAAGATCATTTTGATAGTGCATTAGGAACTTTTGCATTAGTCGATAAATTAAAAAAGGTTGAGGTCGAATACAATGCATATGCTGTTGATTATAGGGATCTACATTTTACTGTCAGAAAAAAGCAAAAGAAAATACTTAAATTAAATAAAAAAATAGAAAAATATAAAGCAGAAATTAGAAATTTAGATGATGACGAATTAGATGAGAAAAATAAAATAGAATTAAGAATTGAGGGTGCGAAACTTGAAATTGAGGAAATTCAAAACTCAATTCCAGAAACTTGGCAAGCTAAGAATTCAGAATTTGACAAAATAAATAAAGCTAAAAATACAACAACAAAAAGATACAGAAAGAATGTAGACGAAGCTTACGATCTACTTGATCAGTTTGCAATGTTCATAAACGACGGAGAAAGACTTGAAGAAGTGTCAAAGGATATTAAAGAACTTGAGAAATTTATTACAGAGGAAAGCTATACAAATGAATATGAAAATTCAATATCAGTCATGGATGGAATTTTCGACAAACTAAGTGAGATTTCTGGAATGGATGAATTTTTAAATAGTGTAGATGATTTGTTATCAATGATAGATTCAGATGAAGTTGATTCTATGGAAGTTAGAGCGAAATCAAAAGAAGTTGTAGAACTTTTTAATAATGAAGTTAGATGGAGAGCAGATGCCAAACAAAATCTGATGCCTAAACTTGAAGAATATAACAATCAAATTAAAGAAACTATTGGTTTAAGATTGCAGTCAAAATTAACTAAAGAACAGGCAATATTTGTCTCAAAATGTAACTCTATTCATAGAGATATTTCATTAAACTTTTAGTTATTTAGTTATTTTGTCTATTGAATCTGACCTATTATATAAACCAAGCTTTTCCGCTTTCAACTTAAGCTCATTATTTTTTAATTTTAAAGTTGAAGTATCAACATTTAATTTGTTTCCAACCTCAATAATTGAACCAATGATAGGATCTATTTCCAATGGTCTCTTAGCGTATAAATCTTGTGTAGTAGATGGTTTATGACCAACTATTGAAATTGCAGCATTAATTCTGTGATCAATTGATACATTAAATTTTACTCCCACTTTTTCTCCTACATTTTTGCATTCTTCCATCATCTTTCTAACCACATTTAATAAATCTTTATCCTTACCTATTTCATCTAAAGATTTGTTATGCAAAGCGCTAATAATATTGAATGAACAATTACCCCATAATTTTATCCATATTTCATCTCTTAAATTATTCTTTTGAGGAACTTTGAGTCCACCTTCAATCAACAAATTTGCAATTTTTTTTAATCTTTCAGATTTATTTCCATCGGGTTCTCCCATGGAAAGACGTTCACCATAATTATGTTTAATGACTCCAGGTTCAATTATTTCACACGCTGGATAAACAACACATCCTATGGCTTTCTCAGGTTTAATTGTATTCCAAATTTTACCACTGGGATCTACGCTCTCAATGTGTTTATTATCTAAATCAGTACCTGTCTTAGCTTTATAAAAATACCACCAGGGAAGTCCATTTACTGCTGAAATGATAGCGGTTTTATCATGCATAATTTGTTTTAGAGAGTCAGCAATGTTTGTAATTCCATGCGCTTTTATTGATATGAATATATAATCTTGAACATCTAAGTTTTTGACATCATCGGTTATTCTCACTTTATAATTTTCTACTTTTTCATTTTTTATGAATGTAAGCCCATTTTTTTTTATAGCTTCTTTATGTGGTCCTCTTGCAACTAAAGAAACATCTACATCGGTTTTTTTAAGGCAAGCTGCAATATACCCACCTATCGAACCTGCACCAAAGATACAAACTTTAGTCATTAATTATTGAGTCCAAAATTTTTTGCTAAAATATTTCTTTGTAATTTTCCTGTAGCACCTTTTGGTATCTCATTTACAAAGAAAATCTTCTTTGGAATTTTAAATTTTGCAAGTTTATCTTTTGCATAATTTTTAACATCCTCTTCGGAGCAGATTTTTCCATCTTTAACTATGATTGCTGTAGCTATATCTTCACCCAACATTTCATCATTATACCCAAAACAAACTGCTTGTTCGATTGATGGATGGTCCATCAAAACATTATCCACCTCTAATGGGGAAATTTTTTCACCACCTTTGTTAATTATTTCTTTAAGTCTTCCAGATATTTTTAAATATCCATCATCATCAAAATAACCTTGATCACCAGTCCTAAACCAACCATTTACAAAACTACTTTTATTAGCTTCAGGATTATTTTCATAACCTAAGGTAACATTCAGCCCTTTAATACATACCTCTCCTTCTAAGCCTTTTTCCAATTGTTTTCCTTTTTCATCCATAATGCATACATCAGGACCAGCAGGTATACCAACAAAGCCAGGTTTTTGTTTTTTAGGGGGCAAAGGGTTAGATGTCATTTGATGAGTTGCCTCTGTCATCCCATAAGCTTCTATTACTGGACATTCAAAAGTTTTATTTAATTTTTCAAACACTGCTGGTGGTAAAGACGCAGAAGATGATCTTAAAAATCTAAGTTTTAAATTCTTAGCAATTTCCAAATTTTTATCTGCTCTCATTAATATGGCTTGATGCATAGTTGGAACACCAGAATACCATGTTATTTTTTCTGATTTTGCTAAATCTAAAAATTTCAAAGCATTAAAACCACTGCTAGCACATACAGACGCACCAACTCTCATTGAAGATGCTAAAACTGCTATTAAACCATGAATGTGAAATAAAGGCATTATATTTAAACAATGATCATTTTCATCAAGATTTAAACTCGAGGAAATATTCTCAGAGGACGAGAAAATATTTTTATTTGATAAAGGTACAATCTTTGGTCGCGACGTAGTTCCAGATGTATGAAGCACCAAAGACTCATCCTCCTCATTAGGAAGCTCAAAGTCTTTAGTATTGTTAAACAAATCAAACATGCCACTTGGTGTATTTTCTTTAGTTTTAATTTCACATACTGGGATTTTTAGTTTCTTTGCAACTTCTACAGCTGGATTCTTTGAGTTAGGCTCAACAATTAAAATTTTTGGTTTTAAATCAGCTAAGTAAAATTCAAATTCTTCTGCTTTATAATTAGGGTTTAAAGGCGCTGCCGACATATAACTTGATATTGCTAAAAAGCTTGTAGCCATATGAGGGCCGTTAGGCAAAACAATTGCCGCTCTATCTTTATTGGAAATATCATTTGCTGCCAATTGGCTTGATATTTTGTTAATTAATAATTTTAACTCATTATAATAAAGTGGTGGATGGCTTGTTGAAGTAATTGCTATGTTATTATTATTTTGATGTTCAATAATATTTTTTACTATTTTTTGCATTTAAATTAATAACCTTTTGCGTAGCCATCTTTTCTAGGATCTGATCCACCAATTAAATTACCATTTTTTCGGTCAATGCTAATTGCTTGGCCACCACCATGAGTTTCATCTATATATTCAACGTTATGTCCTATTTCTTTTAATCCTTGCATTACATCTTTAGAAACAGTTCTTTCTAATTTGTAAATATTATTAAAATGAAAAGCTCTTGGAAAACTTATAGCTTGTTGTGGTGAAAGATTAAAATCTAATATACTATTTAAAACATGTACTTGTCCTACAGGCTGGTACTGACCACCCATTACACCATAACTGAGTACTTGGTCTCCATTTTTGTCTATTACCATCCCCGGTATAATAGTATGTAAGGGTCTCTTTAAACCCTCTATACAATTAGGATGATCTTCTTCCACTCTGAAGTTTGTTCCTCTATTATGTAAAATTATTCCCGTTTTTTCCGTTGTTATTGCAGAGCCAAATGCATAACAAACTGAATTAATTATTGAAACTGTATTCAGATCTTTATCTACAACAGTTAAATAAACAGTTTCTGGGTGATTTGGAATATTTAAATCACCAACCTCTGAACATTTGTTTAAAGATATTTTATTAGCAATCTCGTCTACTGTTTCTTCTGATAGGATTTTATCGAGATTTAAATTTATAAAATCTGGATCTCCTAAATTTTCTTCTTTAATTTTATATGCTTGTTTTGTTACTTCAGCTTCTAAGTGGAATCTTTCAATACTGTCAAATTTATAATTTTCTATTTTTAATTTTTGTAACAATTTCATCATAATTAAAACTGTAACTCCAGGCCCATTTGGAGGACATTGATGAATATCTATATCTCTATATTCAGAAGATATAGTTTTAGATTTTATTGTTTTTTGTTTAGAAAAGTCCTCAAGTGTATGAAGACCACCAAGTTTATTTAACGTATTAACAATATCTTCAGCTATGGGACCGCTGTAAAATTCAGAAATACCTTTTTTTGAAATTGATTCTAGTGTTTTTGCAAGTGGTTCTGATTTTCTTACTTCTCCAACCTTATAACTTCTTCCGTTATTTAAGATTAATTTTTTTGAATTCTGGTCTTCAGTTAGTTTTTTTAAACTTTTATTCCATGCATTTGCTACAACTTTTGTAACTTTAAAGCCATCTCTTGCTATATTTATTGCAGGGATAAATAGCTCTTCAAAATCAAGTTTGCCAAAGTCATCATGAATTTTTTTCCACGCATCAACAGCCCCAGGTATTGTTACAGAGTGAGGGCTAGTAAGACCTATTTTGTCAATATTTTTACTTTTAAAAAAATTATAATTTGCTTTTTCTGGAGCTATTCCTGACCCATTGTATGAAACAGGATCTTTCCCTTCCATTTTAACTATTGCGAAGCAGTCACCACCAATGCTAGTAGCATTTGGTTCCACAACAGAAAGAATTATTGATGCAGTAATTGCAGCATCTACTGCATTTCCACCTTTTTTTAAAATATTTAAGGCCTCCTCGGTCGCCAAAGGATGCGATGTGGCAGCCATTCCATTTGAACAAACTGCATCATTTTCTTTTGTTGATTTATGATTCATAGTAGTCATCTATTTCAAAAAATATAAATGATAAATAAAGTAAATAAAAGCATTATCATATTTTGTGTTTTTGCTTTCGGATTTTTATTATCCAATTTGGTTAGATCTATAACCGCAACCTTAACTCCTGTTCTTACTTTGGAATTTGACTTGACCGCAGGAAATCTGGGATTATTGGCAGGAGGATATTTTATTGGCTTTTCCTTAATGCAAATTCCAGTAGGGCTTTTATTAGATAAAATTGGCCCAAAAAAGGTAATTGGTTATTTTTTAATAATAGCATTGATTGGAACAATATCATTTGCACTTGCAAAAAGTTTTACTGGATTATTTGTTTCCAGAATATTTATTGGCGTAGGCGTTAGCGCTTGTATGATGGGACCTCTTACTGGATATAGAGTATGGTTTGCAGAAAAATATCAACAAAGAGCGAATTCCTGGATGTTGATGGTGGCAAATATTGGATTTGTATCTTCGACTTTACCTGTTCAAATACTATTACCATATATTGGATGGAGATGGATTTTTATTTTAATAGCTATACTTATTTTATTTAGTTTAATTTTAATCTTCTTATTAATTCCTAATTGGGAGCAAAAAGAGAGCACCTCAATAAAATCTGAAAAAGAGTCCTTAAGCCAAATATGGAAAAATAAATTTTTTATAAGTATGATTCCTCTTGCATTTATTAATTATGGAGGAATTCAAGCAATTCAAACTCTATGGGCTGGTCCATGGATGTTAAATATTACCGGTTATACACCTCTTCAAAGTGCCACAGGATTATTTTGGATAAATATTACTATGTTGATATCATTTTTAATTTGGGGATTCGTTTTACCAAAAATTTCAGAATACGGTATTAGCAGTATTAAATTAATTAAATTAGGATTGCCTATAAGTTACTTTTCGTTATTCCTGATTATTTATTTTGGTAATAATGCAGGAGCATTTTTATTTACTTTATACATAATGACATCAATTGTCATTTCTTTAACTCAGCCAGCAATTGCGCTAAACTTTTCAAAGAATTTAGCTGGTAAATCTCTTACTTCTTATAATGTATTTCTTTTTTCTGGAACTTTTTTTATGCAGTGGGG
>QCGU01000030.1 GCA_003278165.1 Pelagibacteraceae bacterium AG-390-A02 | reverse complement strand
AAAATTTGTAACGTTAGAATAAATTTTTTTTGTCGCACAACCAAAATTGGGTTTTATTAAAAGCATATTTAGAGTCGGACAATTAAAAAATTTTTTAATTTTATTGTTTGAAAGTAAAACTGAGCTAGACGGGTCCATACCTAAAATAACATCAGACCCTATTTCAGAGCAAACCTCCAAAATTTTTTTTTTACTAATTTTAATTGCCTTTTTTCTATTTAAAAAATTTAAAATACTTGCAGCATTAATAGAACCTCCACCAAGTCCAGCTTTTGGGGGAATATTCTTTGTTATGGAAACTCTAAATTTTTGATTTATTAATAATTTTTCTCGATCTAATATTTGAAAGAGTTTTTGAACAGTATTTTTTTTGCCAATACCTTTCGCAAATTTACCTTGAAAAGAAATATTATGTTTTTCACCTGCTGTTTTTTTGATTGAAATAACATCATGCAAATCAATAAAGCTAATGATGCTTTCAATTTTATGTAATAATTTATTTTTTCCCGTTACATTGAGAGCTAAATTGATTTTAGCATGAGACTTTAAATTTAATTTCATTGAATAGATTTTAAGCCAGTAATCAATTTTTTGTTTATATTTTCTCTCATATCATCTTCAGTATCATCAAAGCTCAAAACACTATTCCAAAAATATCTTGCCTGAATTTTTTGATCTAGCTTCCACAATATATCTCCGTAATGATCATTTACTATTGGGTCATCAGGCATTAATTCTACAGCTCTTTTTAAATACTTTTCTGCCTCTTCATATTCATCTATCAAGAAATATGCCCAACCAATTGAGTCAATAATATAGGGATCATTACTTTTTAAATCATATGCTATTTTTAACATTTCCATCGCTTCATCTATTTTGTAATCACGTTCTAACCAAGAATAAGCAAGATAATTTAGGACGTATGCATCATTAGGTCTTATTCTTAATGCATGAAGTAAATCTTCATCTGACTTATCATAGTTACCTAATCTTTCGTAACTCCCACCTCTTCGATATAAAATATCTGATTTAATTACAGAAGTATCCTCTAGTGAGGAGATTAATCTTGAATAATAATCGATTGCAAGTTCATAATTTTTAGAGTTTTTGTAAAAATTCGCTAAATCAAAAATCATCTTTGGATTAGGTTTTTCAATATTTTTAAATTTAGACTCGATATGGCTTGTACCCTTTTCATAATTTTGTTCTTTCACTATTATTTGCGATTCTTTTTTAACTCTAAACCAATAATAAAACTCATCAGTCTCTTTAAATTTTCTTACTATTTTTTTTACCTTGTTGTATTCACCATCTGCAAAGAAATTTTCTGCAACGAGTGATAAATTAAATTCAAATTTAGGATTTAAGTATATTGATAAATTTAAATAAAAATTTGATTTTTCAAAATTATCTTGTGATGAATAAAGATTTGATATCAAGAATAAAAATTCACTAATTATATCATTATGGTTTCCACATGAGAAAATTTTTTCAAAACTTTTAAACTTATTATTGTCTATCCAGCTTTTGGTTTGAGTTAACAAAAGTGTTGAGCCAATATAATCAATTTGATCAATTACTGACTTTGCCTGATCAAACTCCTTATTCTTAATAAGATAATTTACATAAAAAAATATATATCTTGAATAATCACCTTGTTGACTGTTAATTAAATTTAAAAAGAAAGAGCTGGTTCTTTGATCATTATAATGACATCTTTGAAATGCCTCAGCTATTAACGATAAGTTTCCAAAATTTTTCTTATTAGGTAAAAGTTTTTTATTTTTAAAAGTGTAAATATACTGCTTTAAAGTCTCAAAAATTACCAGATTAATTCTATTTTCTTCCTGAAATCTCAAACTTTGATCTAAGTAAATATCAGCTTTATCAAAATCATTTTTTTTTAAACTATCAATTATTAATAAAACATATGCATCAAAAAAATCAGAGTTACTTTTTTTTGAGTTATTTTTTATAACATTTATTGCTTGCGCTACTTTGTTTTCCAATACAAGAGAATTAACGTATCTTTTTAAATAATTGTCATGGCTGTTTAGTAAAACTTTACTTAAATTGAAATATTTTAAAGCTTCTGAATTATCTCTATTTTCATAAGCTATAATACCTGAAAAATAATTAGATAAATCTCTTGAGTTGAAATCATTAAAACTTGTACTTTTAGAATAAACGGGCGTCTGATAGAATAACACTAATAATAATATGATTTTAAATATTTTAGATATCATTTAATCCTTGTAAGGTGAAAAAATTGATAAATCAAAACGACAAATTAAACGAAGAATTAATAAATACAATAGAAGCCAATTTTGTATTTGATAAAAAACCTATTAATAGGTTTTCTGAGGTCAAAAAAGAAAGTGATATCAATCAAAGAAATAAACAAGATTTATTAGAAAATCTAAAGAAACAATTAAATTCAATTGAAAATTGTAAACTAAGAAATAATTCCAAAAATATTGTTCTTGGAGAAGGAAATATCGATAGTCCTATAATGTTAATCGGAGAAACTCCAGGTGAAATTGAAGACAAAGTTGGAAACCCTTTTAAAGGAGAAAGTGGAGAGCTTTTAGACAAAATGTTAATAGCAATAAATATTAAGAGACAAAATATTTATACAAGTTATGCAATAAATTTTAGACCACCTGAGGATAGAAAACCAACTTCACAAGAAATTAAACGTTACTCAAATTTTTTAAAAGAACATATATCTATTATTGATCCCAAAATTATAATTTTAATGGGTAGCACAGCTATGGAAGCTGTTACTGGGATTAATGAAAAAATATCTTCAGAGAGAGGTAAATGGAAGGAAATAATTTTAAATAATAATACTTATCCTTTAATGATAACTTTTAACCCTTCTTATTTAATTAGATATCCGGATAACAAAAAATATTCTTGGGAAGATTTAAAAAAAATAAGAGAAAAAGTTAAAGAGTTAAAATTAACAATTTAATGAAATTAATAGCTGGTGTTGATGAGGTCGGCAGAGGTAGTCTAATAGGTCCTGTTTATGCTGCTGCTGTCATTCTAAAAAAATCTGTGGATCCAAAAATTTTAAAAGACTCGAAAGTTTTAAGTAAAAAAAAGAGAGAATACCTTTTTAATTATATTAAAAAAAATTCAATTTGGTCATTAGGCAAAGCTTCTGTTAACGAGATTGAAAAACTCAATATACTAAATGCAAGTTTACTCGCTATGAAAAGAGCTATATTAAAATTAACAAAAAAACCAACTCTTGTATTGATAGATGGAAACAAAATTCCAAATTTAAAAAATTATAAATTAAAATCGATCATAAAGGGTGATAGAAAAATTCCTTCAATTTCAGCAGCCTCTATAATAGCAAAGGTATCAAGAGATAGATTTGTTGCTACACTATCAAAAAAAAATAAAGGTTATCATTGGGATAAAAATTTTGGTTATGGCACCAAACAACACTTACAAGCATTAAAAAAACTAGGCATAACCAAACATCATAGAAAAACTTTCTCTCCTATATCTAGATTAACTTAATACTACATCTAGTTATCATTAAAATTCGATACACAAATCGAATCCAATTTTTTCAATCACAGGTTGACCGAAGAATCCATTTGGAGTCTAATTAATTTTTACAAATGAAATCTGATTTTAAAAATAAAATAATTAACGGAGACAGCCTCGAAGAATTAAAAAAAATTCCACGTGAAACTTTTGATTTAATTTTTGCTGACCCTCCATATAATTTACAATTGAAAGGTGAATTGACTAGACCAGATAGATCTAAAGTCAGCGCTGTAAACGATAAGTGGGATCAATTTGAAAACTTTAAAAAATACGATGAGTTCACGTATGAATGGCTTAATGAATGCAAAAGGATTTTGAAAAAAGATGGAGCTATTTGGGTTATAGGTAGTTACCATAATATTTTTAGAGTAGGAACTGCAATACAAAATTTAGGTTTCTGGATACTAAATGATGTCATCTGGAATAAAAATAATCCAATGCCTAACTTTAGAGGCACAAGATTTACAAATGCTCATGAGACTTTAATTTGGGCTGCGAAGAGTGAAAAATCGAAATACACATTCAATTATCAGTCTTTGAAATGTTTAAATGATGATCTTCAGATGAGATCTAATTGGAGTCTTCCTATTTGTAGTGGTTCTGAACGACTTAAAAAAAATGGAAAAAAAATTCACTCTACTCAAAAACCAAAATCACTTTTACATAGAATTTTACTAGCTACATCAAATAAAAATGATCTAGTTCTTGATCCTTTTTTAGGTTCTGGAACTTCTGCTGCAGTTGCAAAAAAACTAGGGAGAAATTATTTTGGTATAGAAAAAGAAAAGAATTATTTTAAAGCTGCTGAGGAACGTTTAAAGGCTACCAAACCAATTGAAGATGATTTATTAGATACACTTAAAAATAATAGATCAAAACCAAGAATTCCATTTGGATCGTTGGTAGAGCTTGGAATAATTAAGCCTGGAACAAATATTTTTGATAATAAGAAAAAAATAACAGCAAGAATAATGGCTGATGGTAGCATCAAGCATAACCAAGCAGAGGGTTCTATTCATAAAGTTGCAGCTACTATTTTGGGAACTGAAAGCTGCAATGGTTGGACATTTTGGCATTGTGATATTAATGGACGATCCTACCCAATCGATTACTTAAGACAAAGATTAATTTCTAAAAATTAATCTTTATAAATTTTACCTAAATAACTTTGCAGAAATTTTTTATTTTTTGTCAAAAGCTTTAAAAAAATATTTCTAAAAAATATCATAATCGGATTTGATAAATGAAAAGCAAATTGATTAAAATCAGATCTTCTATTAATCATTTTCACTCTCTCTAATCTAGAATTATAAAAATCATTTTTTTGGTTAATTATAACTTCATGTAATTGATTGGCTCCTTCTATTGATTGTGAGGCTCCCTGAGCAAAAGAAGGAGAGAATGCAAAAAAAGCATCTCCAACTAAATAAATATTTTTGGGAGGAATAAATGGATTTTTACTTACAAACACTGGAAACAATTTAATATCTTCAAGGCTCTGAAATACTTTTGATGAAATTTTTTCGGATAATTTTTGTTTAATGCTCTCAATAAATGTACTTTCATTACAAAGATTGTGGTTTTTTTGCTGATCGGAATTTAACTTATTCTTCAATATCCCAATAAAATTAAAATTTTTATCATTATTAAGTGGATATAATACATAATGAAAATCTGATCCTAAAAACAAAGAAATATTCTCCTCGTTTATATTATCAAGACTTTCTTTGGATACACTGGCTCTAACAGCGATAGTGTTATTGTAAACTGGTTCTGAATTATTATTTGAAATTAATAACTTTCCTTTTGAAAATACACCATCTGAAATAACTAAATGATCACAAGTTATTTTTTCTTTATCAAAAGTTAAATTTATTGAATCATTACTGTATTCTATCTTGTCTAAACTGCAGTTAAACTGGATTGAATTGTTATCCAGTCGATTTATTAGGAACTGAAGTAATTTTGATCTTTTCAATGTTGTATACTTACAATCATCAGAATTAAATTCTGAAATATTTAAATCACAAATTTTCTTTGAATTTTTAATTTGATAAAAGTCAATTTTTTTTGGATTAAATTTCTCTTTTTCCGACAAGGAATAGAAGCCTAATTTGTTTAATAACTTTACGCTATTAACAGATAATTGAATACCATAACCTTCTTCTATTTCTAATGAAGTTTTTTTTTCATAAATTGTGACCTGATAATCTTTATTTCCTTGAAATAAATTAGCTATATACAGACCCGAAATACCTGCACCAATAATTGCTATTTTTTTCATTTTTGACTTTCTAAAAATTTTATTATCTTTTTGGTTAATGTTGGAAGTACATAATTTTCAAGCTTTGCAGGATTTATCCAATTAATATTTTTGTCAAAGTTATGATTATTTTTATATTCAATTTTAATATTCATATTCATATTGGATATTTTAAAATTTAAATCTTTATCAAAATTTTTAGGATTATTTAATTGATCCATGGGAAAAATATTCAAATTTTTTAAAAAATTAAATTTATTATTTTTAATTATTAAATATTGATTATTTTTTTTATAAACACTCAATTTAAAGTAAGTTTCCTTGTTAATTTTTTTCAACTTTACTAAATCAAAATTTTTATTTTTAAAAGCTTTGCAATTATTAGATAATGGACATTTATTACATGTAGGGTTTTTAGGTTTACAAATTAATGCACCCAGTTCCATCAAAGCTTGA
The DNA here is from genome assembly GCA_003278165.1 of Pelagibacteraceae bacterium AG-390-A02. Classification (GTDB taxonomy): domain Bacteria; phylum Pseudomonadota; class Alphaproteobacteria; order Pelagibacterales; family Pelagibacteraceae; genus Pelagibacter. Next base: position 2,942 of record QCGU01000030.1, on the reverse strand, counting down.
GCATAATCGCTCGATCTTTTTGTCGATATACCAAAAATTTTTTTTTGATCTTGTAAGAATTCTTTTTTAATTTGATTTTGTTTTTTTAAATATAGGTATCTTTTTAATACTCTTTCAATATTTCCGTCCAAAGGAACTATTGGTTTGTTAAATGCAATTGCTGAAATTGCACTTGCTGTATAATCACCAATACCTGGTAATGATTTTAATTCATAAAAATCTCTAGGTATTTTTTTATTAAATTTTTTAACAATTATTTTAGCAGTTTTTTTTAAATTTCTTACTCTTGAATAATATCCAAGACCTTCCCAAAGTTTAATTAATTTTTTATCATTATATTTTGATAACCTCTCAATATTAGGAATATTTTTAATAAATCTATTAAAATAAGGTATCACAGTAGCGACCTGAGTTTGTTGCAACATGAACTCGCTAACCAATGTAAAGTATTGTTTCTTTTCTTGTGAAACCTTATTTCTCCAAGGTAAAGATCTCTTATTTATATCGTACCAATTGAGAATTTTATTTGTTATTATTAGATCTTTCATATGCAATTTAAAAATAATACTAAGCAGAGAAATACTAGCATTCAAGGGTTAAGATCTTTCAAAGACACTTTGCCAAAAAATTTAAAAAAAATTATTAATAAAAAAGGTCACATTTATTCAGAAACACTTAGTAATTGGAAATATTTAGTCGGGCATGAATTATTTAAAGTCTGTTTCCCTAAAACATTTAAAAACTCAAACCGATTTGGTGTGAGCACTTTAGTTGTAATGGTTAAAAGAGGCCATGAAGTAGATGTGGAATATTCAAAAAAAAATATTTTAGATAAAATGAATAATTTTTTTGGCTATGATGTAGTTGAAAAGCTTAAATTTATTAGCTTTGATGATGAACAAAAAACTAACAGTTCGAATGAAACTAAATCAAATAATGTGGCAATTAGTAGATATCGAGATAAAATCAAAGATGTTAGAAACGAAAAGATTAAAAAATCATTAACAGAATTAGCAAAAGTTTATAAAGAAAAATGAGAAAAATTATATTACTTGCAATAATTGTTTTAGGAAGCTTTTCAAATTTAAATGCTGAAGAAATAAAAAGAATTACTGTTGGAAATAAAGACGCAAAAATAACTATAATTGCGTTTGAGTCACTAACTTGTAGCCATTGTGCAAATTTCCATAAAAACGTTTATCCAGAACTTAAAAAAGAATATTTAGATACAGGGCTTGCTAAAATAGAGTTTAGACACTTTCCTTTAGACATTGCCGCCTTCAACGCTTCGAAAGTTGCGCAATGTAATAATGATGGAAATTCTGATATTTTAGAAAGTCTATATGCTAATCAACAAAAATGGGTGAAGGGAAGCTCTGTTGAAGAAGCAAATAAAAATCTGCAGAAATTTTTAAAAAACGAGGGTTTCTCTATAGATTTCGATTCTTGTGTGAGTAACAAAAATATTGAGGATTTTGTGTTAAATGACCGAATAGAGGGTGCAAAAAATTTTAAAATAAGCTCAACTCCTACGATAATAATTAACAACAAAAAATTCGAAAAAAAACTTAATTATAAAAATTTGAAAAAAGCACTAGAAAAAATGATATAAGTTAGTGCATGGAGTTTAAAAAAATCCAATTAAATGGATTTAAATCATTTGCTGAAAAAACAAATTTCTTAATAGAAGAAGGTCTTACTGGAATAGTAGGTCCAAACGGCTGTGGGAAATCAAACATAGTAGAATCTTTAAGATGGGTGATGGGAGAGACCTCTGCAAAAAGTATGAGAGGTTCAGGAATGGAGGATGTAATTTTTTCAGGTACATCTAATAAAGCATCAAAAAATATTGCTGAAGTTTCTATAGAAGTAGAGAATAAAGAAAAAGAAGGTCCCATTCAATATCGTGAATTAGAAAACATTCAAGTCAGAAGAAAAATTGAAAAAGATAAAGGTTCTAAATTTTATATTAATGATAAAGAGGTAAGAGCTAGAGATGCACAAATGTTTTTTGCAGATCTTTCAACAGGTGCACATTCTCCTTCTATGATTAGTCAAGGAAGAATTGGGGCTTTAGTGACGGCAAAACCTACTGATAGAAGAGCCATACTTGAGGAAGCTGCTGGAATTTCTGGTTTACATGTAAGAAGGCATGAAGCTGAACTCAGACTTGGTGCAGCAGAAAATAATTTAAAAAGAGCTGTAGAATTAATGCCTGATGACCCAATAGTAAATGATCATTACGGAGATATATTGTGGAAGCTAGATCAAAAAATTCAGGCAAGATATTTTTGGAATAGTGTTTTGAGCTTTGATGATACTGAAGATGATATGAGAGAAAATATAAACAAAAAATTGATTACTGGCTTAAAATCTATTCAATGAAATTAAATTTAAAGTCTCATGCTAAAATCAATTTAGCTCTCAATGTAACGGGAAAAAATAAATTATTACATAAAATTGAAAGCATCATTAGCTTTATTGATTTGCATGATGTTATTTCAATCAAAAAAACAGCAGGTGAAAAACATAATATTTCTTTTCAAGGTAAATTTGCGAAAGGTATTGGCAAAAAAAATACTGTTCAAAAACTCTTTCAAATATTAGATCGAGAAAAATTATTAATAAATCAAAAATTTAGAGTTTCCATAACAAAGAATATTCCCCCAAAAGCTGGACTTGGTGGAGGTTCTATTAATGCTGCAAGTATTTTAAATTTTTTAAATAGAAAAAAGGCAATTAAAATTAGTAAAAAAAAAATTTTGGAGGTTTGCTCTGAAATAGGGTCTGATGTTATTTTAGGTATGGACCCGTCTAGCTCAGTTTTACTTTCAAACAATAAAATTAAAAAATTTTTTAATTGTCCGACTCTAAATATGCTTTTAATAAAACCCAATTTTGGTTGTGCGACAAAAAAAATTTATTCTAACGTTACAAATTTT
>QCGU01000029.1 GCA_003278165.1 Pelagibacteraceae bacterium AG-390-A02 | reverse complement strand
ATCTGAATATTCTTCTGGTAGGTGAACTTTGAATTTGGTTCCTACTTTTCCTTTTGGAAAACCATTTGCATTTAATGTTCCATCGAAAGGAACGTATCCCATCGCAATGTTCGTTTTCTTTTCAGGATGCCACCAAGGTGATGTTAAAAATCCTACTGGATCTCCACCACTTTCAGGAGAAACTAACCAAAAGTCAGGTGCATAATTATCAATAGGTTTACCGCCTAATTCCATACCAACTAGTTGAAGTTTGTATGGTTTTTTACCTGCTTTTAATTCTTCTTTCATCTTTTCTAGTGCAGCCTTACCAACATAATCAGCGGTTTTGTTCCATTCTCCTTTTCCAGACAAAGAAACTTGATAACCTAAATTACATTGGAACGGATTGTGTTGTTGATCCATGTCTTGTCCCCATGAAAGAATTCCTGCTTGAATTCTTCTGTGGTGAGCAGGAGCAATGACCATCAAGCTGTGTTTTTTTCCAGCTTCAAGTACAGCATTCCACATATCTTCAGCATATAAAGTAGAGTTTCTTAGATAAATTTCATAACCAGCTTCTCCTGAGAAACCAGATTGTGAAATTACAACATCTCTTCCCCCAACTTTCGCTTCAGCTAATCCGTAGAAAGGCATATTATCGAAATCTACTTGATCTCCACATAAATCTTTCATTAATGCTTTTGATTTAGGACCTTGAATTTGAACTGGGCTCACATCAATTTCTTCAATTTTACAATCAAATCTTCCATCTGCATTTACACCTTGAAGATACATTCCAATATCAGAGTCTGATAACGAAAACCAAAATTCATCTTCAGAAATTCTCAAAAGGATTGGATCATTTAAAACTCCACCATAAGCATTACATAGAATTACATATCTTGCTCTCATTGGTGAAATTTTAGTTGCATCTCTTGTGATCACATAGTCAGTAAATTTTTCTGCATCTGGACCCTTAACTCTTATTTGTCTTTCAACAGCAACATTCCACATTGTTACATGGTTTACGATAGCATCGTATTCAACCATAGCTCCACCATCTTCAGGTTTTACATAACCTCTTGGGTGATAAATACGATTGTATACTGTTGCTCTCCAACAACCTGCCTGCATTGATAAATGCCAATAAGGTGATTTTCTTACCCTTGTTGAAATTAACATTTCAACTTTTGTTGGCCCACTTTGTCTTAAGTTGTATGGTACTTCTCTGTCTGACTGATCAACAGAAGTAACATGTTTTAATTTAGTATAGTCAAATTCATTAGACATAACTATTCTCCCTCAACCACTTGTTAGTTTCCTTCAAGCCGCCGAATGTATAAATGTGGAAGTTATCAGTGTGCGATTTAACTTTCCCAATTAAATCATTAGGGTCTTTAGGTTTCAATAAATCTAACGCCTTACTAAAATTAGATTTAAGAAAGTTTAAGGAATTTTTTGCCCCAACGATATTAGCAAATTTAATTAAGCTAGATATTTTTAAGGGCCCAGTGATTCCAACATGCACTGGCACGCTTTGTTTAGAAATAAAATCAATGATAGGCTGAGGATCTAATAACCACTGTGTTACTATATAATCAGCGTAAGGCTTTTTATCTATCATTGCTTTTTCTAAATCTGTGTCGGATATATCAGGACTCCCTTCAGGATGTCCAGCTATTCCTATTTTCATTTTTTCAAAATAACCTGTTTCTAAAAGTTGAAATGAACTATCAAATTTTCCAAGAGGCTCTCTACCTCCTCCTATAATTAAAGCTTGTTTAACTCCTCCATCTTTACATCTTGTAACATAATCCTTTAGTTCACTATCATCATGCATTGATCTAGCAGGAAAATGTGGTACAGGATTAAAACCTTTTTTTACAAGCTCTGCTGCTTTATCTGCCGTTTCTTTATAATCTCCTCCTGGAAGCATAGTGATATAGACATCACTTAGTGGAGGCACAGTTTCAAGATCTGTTTTAGGACCAATCTCCAAAGAAAAATTCATATTTTGGATCTTTATTGATTTTGAAATATGAGTCTAGAAAATTCGATTATGACAATTGGTCTACTTTTTAAGCTGACCTCTGTGCTTTTGAATTCTTTGTCCGTACTGCTGAGTGACCCTATCAAAGATAATTGCTAAGGCCACAATTGCTAAACCATTCATCATTCCTAATGCTAAATATTGGTTAGAAATAGCCTGTAAAATAGGCACTCCAAGACCTTTTACACCAATCATGGATGCGATTACTACCATTGCTAAAGCCATCATAATTGTTTGGTTAATCCCAGCAAAAATTGTTGGGAGTGATAGTGGTATTTGTACAGATTTAAGTTTCTGCATTGGAGTTGCTCCAAACGCCTCACTTGCCTCTAAAGTTTCTTTATCTACTTCTCTAATCCCCAGATTGGTTAGTCTTACAATTGGAGGTAAAGCATAAATACAAACAGCCAAAAGTCCTGGAACTTTTCCTATACCAAGAAGCATGATTATAGGAATTAAATAAACAAAACTTGGAATAGTTTGCATCATATCAAGTATTGGCAAAATTGCTTTCTCAGCTCTTTGCGATTTTGACATGATAATTCCTATTGGAATACCAACTACTATACAAACTAATGTTGAAACAGATATTATGGCAACCGTAGCCATACAATTTTTCCACATTCCAAAATAACCAATAATTAAAAAACAAGCTACAGTACCAATTACAAGCTTAATACTTCTTGATCCAATCCATGCCAATAAAGCAAATACACCTATTACTAATGGCCATGGACTATTTACTAATAATTTTTCCAACCAAATTAAAAAATGCAAAAGTGGATCGAAAAAACCTTCTATTCCATCTCCATAAGCTCTCGAAAATTCTTTAAAACTAGAGTCTATTCCTTTTTTAAGCTCTCTCAAAGCTGTTCGATCCATTACAGGAATTTTATTAAAGAAATCCATAATTTTACTCAACCAAACCCACTTAAGAGTGGGTTTGGTAATATTTTATTTTATTAAAGTGCTTTTTTTATTTTTGCAGCAGCTTCACTTGAAACCCACTTAGACCAAACATCTTCTTGGTTTGTAAGGAATTCAATTGCAGCATCAGCACCTTCTGCTTGGTTTTCACCCATCCAAACTAACATACCGTTCATTACTGGACCTGGATAAGTTCTTTTTTTGAAGTAATCCATACCAGCACTTCCAGCTGTATTTTTGAAATTATCAGTTACGATTGTGTAAACTTCAGATTTTGTCCATGAAGTTGCTTTAGGGTCAGCACATTCTTGTTCTGGTAAAACTATACATTTATCCCAGTTATCTTTTCCACCCCAAGCTCCCATGTCTACAGCTCTCATATCATATTTACCAATGATAGCTGTTGGTGACCAATAGTAACCAAACCAGTTTTCACCTCGTTCAGCAGCTTTAGCAATTGAACCATCTAATCCTGCAGCAGAACCTGTTTCAACAATAGCCCAACCTTTTGCTTCCATGTCAAAAGCTTTGTAAAGATTTCTGTTACTTAGTTCACAGTTCCATCCTGGAGGACAAATATGAAACCCACCTTTTGATGGATCCTCTGGATGAGGAAATAGATCTGGTCTTGCTAAAATTGCTTCTGCAGATGTAAGTTCAGGATGTTTTTCTAAAGTAGCAGGTAATACCCACCATCCTTCACCTAAACCAGTAATTGGCGCTTTATTAAGTGAGTGCATTTTTCCTTCATCAACTGCTTTATTTAAAGCAATGATTGCAGCGTTAGCCCAAAATTCTGGAGCAACATCTGGCTCACCTTTTTCTTGCATAGATGTGAAAGTAGGCATTGTAGCACCAGGCACTAGTTCTACTGAACATCCATAACCTTCTTCTAATATAATTTTATCAACTTCAGCCATGAAGTTTGCTGAAGCCCAGTTCATATTAGCAATTGTTATATTTCCACAAGCTGCGTTCGCAACACTTCCAAAAGAAGTAAGACCAAAAACAACGGCTAGGGAAAGAAGTATTCTTTTAATTTTCATTATATCTCCCAACATTTGATTCATTTAAAAGTTAAATTGAACATATTGAGGTTAATAATGCAAATTTAATTCAACTATTGGTTGAAGTTAAATTGTCTTTATCTGCCCTAAATTTTTGGTTAAAGTTTTAATATGACTTTTTCTGCAAATTTTTTTTTCAAAGAGTTTGTTTATATTTTAAATTGCAAGACTGTTTTTCAACAAATCATTATTAGAGAAAGATAATTTTTAAGCCTCGATTAATTTTTTAATTAATTAAAAAAAGGAGGTTTATGAATTTAAATAAAAAATTATCAGACATTTTAGATCCCAATAAAATAGAAGTTGTTAAAAATCCTATAGAGAAAGCTCATGGGTTACCTAATGAGTGTTATTTGAGTGATGATTATTTAGAATTTGAAAAAGAAAAAGTATTTAAAAATAATTGGACGATGATTGGTGTTGCAAGCTCTGTACCAAATCCAGGGGATGCAAAACCTTTTAATCTTTTAGGGATACCAATACTAATAGTCAGAAACAAAGAGAAAGAAGTAAAAGTTTTTCATAATGTTTGTAGTCATAGAGGTTTCAAATTAGTTGATCAGGAATGTAAATTAAAAAATGTTATAAGATGTCCTTATCATTCTTGGTCCTATGATTTTAATGGAAAATTAAATGTTACTCCACATATAGGTGGACTAGGAAAACACGAGGTTGAAGGGTTTGAAAAAAATAATAGCAACCTAAAAGAAATAAAATCAAAAGTTTGGATGGATTTAATTTTCATCAATATAAATTCTAATGCAAAAACATTTGAAGATTTCATTAAACCTCTAGAGGATAGATGGTCTAAGTTTATTTCTAAAAAAGATCAACAATTAATAAGACATTCGACTGATAACGGATATTTTAATATGACAGTAAATAGTAATTGGAAATTTGCAATTGAGAATTATTGTGAAAGTTATCATTTGCCGTGGATACATCCAGAACTAAATAAAGTTTCAAATATTTCAGATCACTATCATATTGAAGATGAGAATTTAAATTTTTCAGGACAAGGAAGTGATAAATATTCACAACAGTTTGATGGAAACATTAAATTTAAATGCTTTCCTAACTGGCCTACTGAACTTTATGAAAAATCTGAATATGTATCATTATATCCAAACGTAATGTTAGGAATTCATATAGATCATTTTTATGCATTTTGGTTAGAGCCAATTTCTAACAATCAAACTAAAGAACATTTTGAATTATATTATGTTGGAGACGAAAGTGCCTCTAGTGATGAGTTTAAAGACATAAGAGAAAAAAATTTTGCATTTTGGCAAGAAGTCATGAATGAAGATGTAACTGCAATAGAAGGAATGCAAAAGGGTCGAAGTTCTCCGGCTTACAATGGTGGAAATTTTTCACCTGTAATGGATACTCCTACTTTGATGTTTCACAAGTGGGTTGCAACAAATTTAACTAAATGAAAGGGTAAATTATGAAAAAAGATCTTATTACAAGATTAAATGAAGGTCCAATAATGTGTGCAGAAGGATATCTTTTTGCAATGGAAAGAAGGGGTTATCTTTCAGCAGGTCCATTTGTTCCTGAAGTTGTTATGGAACATCCTGAGGTAGTAACTCAATTACATAGAGAATTTATCAGAGCCGGTTCAGATGTTGTTCAGGCGTTTACTTATTACGGTCACAGAGAAAAGTTGAGAATAATTGGCAAAGAACACTTGTTAGAACCAATGCAAAAAGGTGCTCTTAAAATTGCAAAAGATGCTGCTGCTGAGTTTAAAGATTTGGATTTGATGGTTTGTGGAGATGTAGCAAACACCAATGTATTTGATCCAGGTGATCCAAATACTCATAAGCAGTGTCAACAAATGTATGAAGAGCAAGTTGCTTGGGCAAAAGAGGCTGGAGTTGACTTTGTTATTGCTGAAACAATAAGCTGGACTGATGAAATGAAAATTGCATTAAAAGCAATTAAAGATGCAGGACTAATTGCAGTTTGTAATTTTGCAATTCCTAGAGGGGATAAAACTAGAGAAGGTCATACTGCTGAAGATGCGTGCAAAATGATGGAAGATTTAGGTGCAGATGTAGTTGGTTTAAATTGTTATCGAGGACCTGAAATGACTATGAAATTATTAAAAAAGATTAAAGAAAAAGTTTCATGTCATGTTGCTGGACTTCCAGTACCTTATAGAACAACAGAGGAAGAACCTGGTTTCTTAAATATCACTGATCATGGTTGCGACTGTATTCCAGGTGGAAATGCATTCCCAGTAGCTTTAGATAATTTGTTTTGTAACAGATTTGAAATGGCAGAGTTCGCAAAAGATTGTGTAAAAAATAAAATAAATTTTATTGGTATATGTTGTGGAGCAGAAGCACATCATGTCAGAGAAATGTCAGTTGCAATTGGCAAAAAACCAATTTCAATGAAATATATGCCAGACATGAGTAAACATTTTCATCATGGAACAGATAAATCTCTTAAAAAAGTAAATAAGGAGATCAAATACTAATAATAAATATGAAGAGAAAAACTTTTTTTGACTCTAGAGACAAATATTTATCATTTGTAAACTCAACTAATGAAAAATCAAAAATTGCTTTTTATTTATTTAAAAAAATAGAAAAAATCACTACTCGGTCACCAATTTTTAATGTTTTAGACGCGGGTACTGGTGAGGGAACAATTATATCTACTTTTTTGTCAGGTCTGCATAAATATTTGCCAAATAAACCTATATTTGTTGTAGGTAAAGAAATAAGTATCGATGATATTAATGTGCTTCTAAGTTTTTTAGGGGATAGATTTGCTGAACATAAAACTTTAATTTTTAATATTACTAATTGTAGCTATAAAGATATAAATAACTCTACATCTGACAATGTAAAATTTGAAAAATTAGAATTAGTTGGAAAAAAAGGTATTGATTTTACTAAGATCTTAATGAGTTTAAGTCCTTATATTAGAAAAAATTGGAAATTATCTTTTAACAAAAATGGTTCAATTAAACCCAAGTCAAAAATTTTTTTGACTATTTACAGAAAAGATCAAAAAAAAAAATTAAAAGACTTTATACCTAGAAATATAAGTGAAATTCCAAAAAAATATGATTTTATTATTGCATCTCAATGTTTTAAGCTTCGGTCTCCTTTAACTCAGACTGTAAAAAATGTTATTAAACCTCTTTTATCTTTGTTAAATTTTAGGGGAAAAATGTTCCTTATATACTCATCAGGAAAAGATTTTACAGGATCATTTCTCAAATATTACTATCCAAGGAATGGTTTTTATAAAAATACAGAACCCAAAAAATTAATATCTCAAATAAAAAAAAATATAGAAAAAGATAAATTTAAAATAAAACTAGAAAAACTAAAATATACCTTTAATAATTTATCTATCAATTTGAAGGAATTCTCACTAAATAATATTTTTTCTGTCTGGAATGCAATTAACTATGTGGGACAAGTTTCTGAAATAGAGCAAAAAAAAGTTTCATTTACTAAAAAAAATATAAATATTCTTCAAAAGAGATTGTCCAAATTAAAAAATATTTATTTTGAAGACAATATTGTAAATTTTGAAAAAGAAAGGTTATAAATAAATTTATGGAGAAAAATGCTAAAGTTGTAATCATAGGTGGTGGTGTGGTGGGTTGTTCTATTCTTTACCATTTATCTAAATTTGGATTAAAGGATTGCATTTTACTTGAGAGAAACGAACTTACCTCAGGATCGTCATGGCACGCAGCGGGAAATGTTCATGTAATTTCTTCTGACCCAAATATTTCTCGGATGATGGCTTACACAATAGGATTATATAAAGAGATTGAAAAAGAGTCAGGTCATTCTGTAGGCTTTAAACCTAGTGGAGGTTTTTATTTAGCTTCAAATGAAGTGTGGGCTGATTATTTAAAGAGAGAAAGATCAAAAGCAAGATACATGGGACTTGACCAAGAATTTATTTCTTTAGAGGAAGTTAAAAAGAAAAATCCTCTAATTGATCCATCTAGATATTTGTTGGCCTTATGGGATCCTATCGATGGTGAAGTTGATCCTTCAGGAGTTACTTACGCTTTTGCAAAAGCTGCAAAAGTTCATGGTGGAAAATATTACACACACACAGTGGTTAAGGACACGAAACAAAAAGAAGACGGGACTTGGGATGTCTTTACTGAAAAAGGAAATATTAATGCTGAAATAGTAATTAACGCTGGTGGTTTATGGGCAAGAGAAGTTGGGCAATTAGCTGGATTAAATCTTCCTGTACAACCAATGGAGCACCATTATCTAATCACTGAATCCATTCCTGAAATTGAAGCAATGGGTGATCAAAGATTGCCAATAGGAACTGATTTTGAGGGAAATATTTACTTTAGACAAGAAGGAAAAGGGATGTTGCTTGGAACATATGAACCTAAATCAACACCTTGGAAAGTTGAAGGTACACCAATGAATTTCGGTCATGAATTATTGGAGCCAAAATTAGATAATATTGAAGATCGATTAGCAATTGGGTTTGAGAGAATGCCTGCTTTAGAGCGCGCAGGTATAAAAAATATAGTTAATGGACCTTTTACTTTTGGTCCAGACGGAAGTCCTTTGATTGGTCCAGTACCAGGAATGAAAAATTATTGGGTTGCTGTTGGTGTTATGGCTGGATTTTGCCAAGGGGGTGGTGTTGGAAAGTGTATAGCAGAATGGATTATTGACGGAGAACCATCAATAGATGTTTGGGCAATGGATGTTGCAAGATTTGGAGATTATGCATCACCTCAATATGGAACAATAAAATCCTCAGAAAATTATGAGCGAAGATTTATTATGACTTTTCCAAACGAAACTTTACCAAAGGGAAGAAAACAAAAAACTACTTCGCTGTATGATCGTTTTGTAAATCAAGGTGCTGTTATGGGAGATAGTTTTGGATTGGAAAATGTTTTGTGGTTTGCAAACAATAAAGAAGATGCACACGAAGAACCTACTATTAAAAGATCGAGATCACACGACTATGTTTCAAAAGAAGTTATTAATGTAAGAGAAAATGTTGGTTTAATCGAAGTTGCTAACTTTTCAAAACATGAATTCAAAGGTCCTGATGCTAGAAAATTTTTAGATCACATAATGGCTGGAAGACTTCCAAAGCCAGGAAGAATATCTTTATCCCCAATGTTATCATACAGAGGAAAATTATGTGGTGATCTAACTGTGGCATGTTTAGATGAAAATGAATTTATGGTATTTGGCTCTGGCGCTGCTCAAGAAATGCATAGACGTTGGTTTGAGAGTCATTTAGATAAATTTAATTTAAGTTATTCTAATAGATCTGATGAGTATCATGGTTTGTCTATTGCAGGACCAAATTCAAGGAAAGTTTTGGAAAAAATTGTAAGAGATGATGTTTCAAATGAAAAATTTAAATTTAGAGATTCTAGAAGAATGTTTGTTGGTGGAGTTCCAGCTATAATAAATAGAATTTCATTTACTGGCGAACTCGGTTATGAAATTTATGTAGCACCTCACTATCAACTAAAACTTTATGAAGAATTAATGGAAGCTGGAAAAGAATTTAATATTAAACCTTTTGGTGGAAGAGCATTAATGTCAATGAGGTTGGAGAAAAATTGGGGAGCTTGGACTTTAGATTATAGACCTGATTTTACTGCAAAAGAGACAGGCTTAGATGCTTTTATAAATTGGGATAAAGAGTTTATTGGTAAAGAAAGTGCACAAAAGGAAAATTCTTCAAATAAACTCGTACCATTAATTGTTGAAACAAATGAAATTGATGTATCAAATAATGAAGCCGTCTTGAATGGAGATCAAAGTATTGGCTATGTAACTTCAGGTGGGTTTGCTCATTTTGTAAACAAAAGTGTAGCGTTTACTTTTGTTGATCAAAAAAACATTAAATCTGAAAATAAAATTCAAGTAGAGATAAATGGAGATTTATTTAATTGTTCAATTATTAAAGAACCACTTTACGATCCAAGTGG
>QCGU01000028.1 GCA_003278165.1 Pelagibacteraceae bacterium AG-390-A02 | reverse complement strand
TCTTGGCCTTGCACCTCAAGTGGAAAAGCAACATTTTGTAAAACTGTTCTGTGTGGTAAGAGTGCAAAATGTTGGAAAACCATGCCCATCTTATGTCGCCTTATATCTATTAATTCTTTTTCAGATGCTTTTAATAAATCATTTCCCTCAAAAAATACCTGACCATGAGTTGGTTCAATTAATTTTGACATGCATCTCAGTAAAGTTGATTTTCCTGAACCACTAAGTCCCATGATAACTAAAATTTCACCTGTGTTAACGTCTATTGATGCATCTCTTACGGCGGGAATGTAATTATTTTGTTTAATTTCTTCAGTTGTAGGACTGTTATTTGTATTCTTTAGAAACTTCTCCGGTGACTCGCCATATAATTTCCAGATATTTTTGCAAGATATTTTTTTTTCTTTGTTCATGATTGAATTCTAATTTATCATAAAATAAAAAAAAACGAACCGACTTATAAAATCGGTTCGTTTAATGTCTTTAATTAATTATTTAGATGAAGCAACCCAAGGCTCCCACTTAGACTTATGATCATCTAACCATTTCTGAGCGGCAGCAGATACTTCTAACCCGTCTGTGTCTTTATAATTTGCCATTTTGTCAATGTCTGGACCAGAAAAGTTCATCTGTTTCATTAATTTATATCCGTTTGGATGATTTTTTTTGAAATCAGCATTAACTGCTAATTTTAAATAACCACTAGCTGGGTTACCACAATCATATAATGCTGTTTTGTTAATTCCCCATGCTGGATCCTTTGTACAAGCAGGGTCATGCTTTGGAAATTCAACAAATTTTCCTGGATATTTTGCACCTATGAAGTTTGGCGACCAGTTAAAAACTACTACGGCTTTTCCTTGAGCAACACCAGCATCCAATTCAGCCCAAATTGCATCAGCTGATCCTGCATTTTTAACCATAAAGTTCATACCTAATGCTTCAACTTTTTCAGCATCATGTTTTAACCAGTCAACTGGACCACCAATGAAAACTCCTTTACCACCAGAGTCTGCTCTAGCAAATTTATCGCTACATTTATCTAATGCTTTCCAGTCAGGTAGACCTGGGCATAATTTCTCTACATGGTTTGGATACCACCAGTCCTCTCTTGTTACTGCATCGTGTGTTAGAATTTCTTCAATTCCTCCACCTGCTTTAGCTTTTTCGTAAGAAGCGCCAAAAGCACCTTCCCAAATTTCATGGACTAAGTCTATATCTCCATCAGCCATAGCTTGGTAAACAGCTTGTGAGTCCATGTTAATATACTCGACTTTTTCACCAACCATTTTTAATAATTCACCAACTACTTCCGCACCTACCAATTGACTTGACCAGTTATGAGTTGGGATTTTAACAACTCCACTTTTATCCGCATTTGCGCTACTTAAAGTTAATGCAAATGTAAGAATTAAAGCAGAAAATAATGATATTATTTTTTTCATTTTTTCCCCTCTTTATTAATATTAATACCAACACTCTATGATAAAATTAATAGTCAGGTAAAGGATAATTAGTTCTAAAAAATATATATATATTTAAACAATAAAAATAGTGATAAAAAATATATCAATATTAAAAAGTTTTAAAAATGTTTGGAACAAGTAAAGACATTAAAAACCCTGGATTAAATATTTTACCACCTGGAGTTGAACGACATATTGTAAATGGTGGCGCTCTAACTGCTTTTCAAATTTTTCCAGATGATGAAATAGAAATTATTAACGATGAGGGAAATCAGATTTGTGAAATAATTTGTTTTAATAAAGATGGGAAGTCAGAATTAGGAATTTTAAATTTAAAAGAAAATAGTCAAAAAAATTTCATAAGAGAGATTTTAAACGGAAAAGATGAAACAATCTTAGCAACAAATTATCAATTAAAAAAAAGAAACTTAAATATAAAAGAGTCTAAATCATCAATAGTTTTTGATCTTGATACAAAAGCTGAAGAAAAGATTAATATTAAATCAAAAGATAAATGTTATGCAATCTTTGCTGCACCTGGTGAAGATATGGATGTTACAAAACAAAATCCACCAACTGATCTAACTATATTTATTAAAAGAGCGAAGGTTATAAATGATAAAGAGTTAAGTGTTATACCTGATCCAGTTTTTGAACCACTTTATGAAGAAAACATAGATAAAGAAACTTCAACATCTTACCAAGTAAAAAAAGGAGATTACATCCAGGTTATAAGTCCAACTGGAAGACAATGTTCAGACTTTGTAGCATTTGATACAAAAAAATTAGAAAAAGGAATAGAAAAAGGATTAGATTGGCAAACAACTAGAACTTTTATGGGAAATACTTTTCCTGGTCCCGGATTGCATTCAAAATTTTACGATACTGATCATGAACCCTTAGTAGAGGTAATAAGAGATACAGTTGGTAAACATGATACTTTTAATCTTGCATGTACTTCAAAATATTATGAAGATGCTGGTTACTTTGGTCATCCTAATTGCTCAGATAATTTAACTGAGAGTATGTCTAAATATGGAGTGCAAAAACAAAAAGGATGGCATGCAATTAATTTATTTTTTAATACATCAGCTGCTGGATTAAACTCAGTAATATCAGATGAATCTTATTCTAGACCAGGTGACTATGTAATGTTTAGAGCATTAAAAGATTTAACAATTGGAACTACAGCATGTCCTAGCGATATTGATGCTTGTAATTCATGGAATCCTACTGAAATTTTTGTTAGAACTTATGACAAAAATAAAGAATTTAGAAAGTCATTTGCTTTTCGAATGAAAACAGATTCAGAAAAAAAACTAACTAGAAATTCAGGTTTTCATGAGCGAACATCTCAACTAACTAGAAATTATGTAGATGCAAGAGGATTTTGGCTTCCAAATGATTATACGAAATACGGAATAGTAAATGAATATAATGCCTGCAGAAACGATGCAGTATTAATTGATTTATCTTCACTTAGAAAATTTGAAATAATAGGTCCAGACGCTGAAGAATTATTAAACTACACACTTACTAGAAACATCAAAAAATTATCAGTTGGCCAAGTTGTATATTCTGCAATGTGTTATGAAAATGGAATGATGTTTGATGATGGAACATTATTAAGATTAAGTGAAACAGGATTTAGATGGATATGTGGTGATGAATATGCTGGAGAATGGTTAAAAGAAATAGCAAAGAAAAAAAATTTTAATGCAAATGTTAAAAATTCAACTGACCAAATTAGTAATGTTTCTATACAAGGTCCAAAAAGTAGAGAAATTTTAAAAAAAATAATTTTTACACCACCTACTCAACCTTCTATTGATGAGCTTGGTTGGTTTAGATTTACAATTTGTAGAATTGAAGAATTACAAGGTATTCCGCTAATCGTTTCTAGAACAGGTTATACAGGTGAGCTTGGTTATGAAGTATGGTGTCATCCAAATCATGCTCCTGAAGTTTGGGATAAATTAATGGAAGCAGGAAAAGATGATGGTTTAATCCCTGCTGGTTTTGCTGCTCTTGATAAACTTAGAATAGAAGCTGGATTAATTTTATTTGGAAATGAATTTGATGGTCAACAAGATCCCTTTGAGGCAGGGATAGGTTTTGCAGTTCCTTTGAAAACTAAAGAAGAAGACTTCATTGGTAAAGAAGAATTAATTAAAAGAAAAAACAATCCTCAAAAAAAATTAGTAGGCTTAGAATTAATTGGAAAAGAAATTGCAGGTCATGGTGATTGTGTTCATATTGGTAGAGCTCAAGTGGGCATTGTTACAAGTGGATGTCTATCATCAACTCTAAATAAAAATGTAGCTCTTTGTAGAATTGATTCTCAATATTCAGAAATTGGAACAGAAGTTGAAATTGGAAAAATAGATGGTCACCAAAAAAGAATAAGTGCAAAAGTCGTTGGATTTCCATTCTATGATCCAACTAAATCAAGAGTAAGATCTTAAAAAATGCCAAAAGAAAAAAAAACCCTATTAGATTTCTGGGAAGAGCAAATGAAACAATCCCATACTTCGAGTAATTATTTTTTTAGAAAGTCACCTTCTCATTATCATATGATGTTATTAGTCATGTCAGCTTTTAAAGAAGGTACAAAATTATCTGTTGAAGAATTAAAAACAAAATTATTTAAAACATCTAGGCCAAAATCAGCTTTAATAATTACAGAAGCTTGTGAAAAAGGATTCTTCAAACTGGAGAAAACTTCAGCTGATCAGCGAATTAAAAATATAGTCCCAAGCGAGTCATTTATTAAAGAGTTTAATGACTATCTAGATACGCTTAAAAACATCAGTTATTAAATAAATTTTGATAACTGCAAAAAATATCTAATTTTTATATATAATATTTATTTCTATAAATAATTATATTAATTGCTCGCGTCAAAAAATAATGTTTTGATATGACGACATTACCTTCAAAAGCAAAAGTGGTGATAATCGGTGGTGGTATACACGGTTTAAGTACTGCATGGAAACTTTCAGAAACTTACAAAAATCCTGGCGACATAGTTGTATTAGAAAAAAAAGATACAGCTGCTGGTGCAAGTGGAATTGCATGCGGAGTTGTAAGAAATAATTATTTTCAGCCAGCAATGAGAGAATTGATGGCACATTCAGTTTCGGTTTGGGAGAGTGATCCGAAAGCATTTAAATATAATCCAGTTGGATACTTACAAATATCTCCAGAAGTAATGCATGAAGATGTTGCAAGTATTTATGAACAACAAAAAGCAATTGGATATGAGTCTGTTTTTATTGAAGGTGAAAAAGATTGCACAAATTACATGAAGGGAATTTTTGATGATTGGCAAGCTCAAGGCATCACTTCTGTACTTCATGAGAAAAAAGGTGGATACGCATTTAATAAAGATTCAATTAAAGCTCTAGAAAGTAAATCTACATCTAATGGTGTTCAAGTTATGAAAGGTGTAAGAGTAACTGGTTTTAAAAAAGGGAGTAACAGTCAAGCAGTAACTGGTGTTGAAACTGACAAAGGAACTATTGAGTGCGAACAAGTAGTTGTTGGTGCAGGACCATGGGCAAGAGATTTTTGGAATATGTTAGAGTTACCAAAGACAGCTCACATAAAAGGTAAAGATGGTAAGATGCATGAAACTGATATGTGGACTTACTGGATGCTTCAAGAAGGAGTTATCGGTGTTGAACCAGATTTCTTAAAAACAAATGATGGTAAACAACCGCCTGTAGTTCACGTTGACTCAACAGCACCTTTGTACTCTGACAAAACAAAAAAATTATTAACAGATAAAATTTGGGGAATTTATTATAAACCTGATATTGAAGGTTTAGGTGTGCAAGGTGGAACTTCTCCTTACATTGTTAAAAAACATTTTGATCAAGTAAATGTTGATCCTTATGGAATTGAATCTCCAGAGTATCAAACAACAGACGCTTTTAGTGAAATGTGGTGTTCAGCACTTGCGCATTGCCAAAAAAGATTTGAAGGAAAATCAGACTTATACAGAAAAGGACCATCAGGTGGTTTGGGATGTATGACACCTGACTCTTTTCCTATCTTCGATAGATTTTTTGAAAACGTTTACATGATTGCTGATGCTAATCACGGATATAAAATGATTGGTGTTGGTGAACTTGTTGCAAAAGAAATTCTTGGTACTGAAAGTGATTTATTGAAGCCGTTTAGATTCAACCGTTACGAGAAGGGTGAACTTCATCCTACTTCTAACAGTCCGTTCCCTTGGAGTTAAACTCTAAGCCTAGACACAAATAAAGTTTTCAGCTACGCTTGAATAATTAATAATTCATTGAGGGGTGAAAATGACGGATCTAGAAAAACATGTTAACCAGCCAGGTAGAGCAAAACTAGTAAAAAAAGTTCGAGAAAAAATTAACGAACTTGGAATAACTTATATTTATTATCAATTTATTTCTGTAACAGGAAGAGTCGTAGGTAAAGGTATACCTGCAGACCACTGGGAAAGAACAGCAGAAAAAGGATTTCAATTAGTTTACGGAGCAACAGCAAACTTATTTTTAGATCGTCACAACAACTACATTGGTTATGGTCCAGAAGCTATGGAGCTTGTTGGAATACCTGATCCTGAAACTTTTGTGCAATTACCTTGGGACAAAAGAGTTGGAAGAGTTTTTGTAACATGTTTTAGAAACAGAGAAGAAAGAAAAAATCCAGGCGGTCACTTAACTTCAGACTGTAGAGGAAATCTAAGAATTTTCATGGATGAATTTAAGAAAAAACATGGTCTAGAATTAAGAGTTGGTACTGAGCCTGAAATGATGTGGTTAACAAAAAATGAAGATGGAACCCCAACAGGTAAAGGTTTTTCTAAACCATTCTGTTATCATATTGATCAATTTGAGTCTTTAAGACCAGTATTTATGAAGGTAATTGAATATGCAAAAGCGATGGGACTTGATATGATTCAAGGGGACCACGAAGATGCACCAGGTCAATTAGAATTAAACTGGACTTATGATAACGTCTTAAGAAACGCAGATAGATTATCAACATATAGACAAATTTGTGCTCAAGTTGCAAGAGAACATAATTTGATAGCCTGCTTTATGACCAAACCTTTCATGGGAGTTTCTGCAAGTGGATGTCATACAAATATGTCTTTATGGAAAGGTGGAAAAGTTAAAGTAAACAAACTTGGAAACAAAAAACTTCCAGGTGTTGAAGAAGTATTTAGTTATGTAGAAGGCGGAACAAATACTTTTATGCCTGATACTAAAGATATGCAGTTACCAGGTAAAATTGGTTTACAATCAATTGCAGGTATCATGGAACACTTACCAGCACTAACAGCATTAGGATCTTCTACAGTTAACTCTTATAGAAGATTATGGGATCAAGGTTTCTGGGCACCAGTTTATGCTGACTGGGGATATCAAAATAGAACATGTGGATTAAGAGTTTCTGCACCAGGTAGATTTGAATATCGATCAGTAGACTCTATGCATAATCCATACTTATTAGGCGCAGCGTTACTAAAAGCATGTGATCATGGAATTAGTAAAAAATTAAAACCAGCTGCTCCAGAGTCTAGAAATATTTACGAAGCTCAAAAAGCAGGTAAAGATGTTAAAAAACTTCCTTTAAGTTTAGGTGAAGCTTTAGATAGACTGGCAGAAGATGAAGTAATAAAATCTGCAATGCCAGATGAAATGTATAAAGTTTTCCATTGGTACAAAAATGATGAGTGGGAAAGATTTCTTGGTGCAACAACGCAATGGGATCTGGATACTTATCTTGATTGTCTACCGTAGGTCTTAAAAAATATAGAAAGGGTATAAAAATATGTGTGGGATAGCAGGATTAATTCATAGAGGAAAATCCTCAAATGTTGGAAGCGAATTGCAAGGAATGCTTCAAGCGTTAAAACATAGAGGTGAAGACTCAACTGGATATGCTTTGTATGGAGATACAGATGGCAAAAATTTCATCATGCGTTTTAAAGTTGGTGAAAACGTTGGAGAAGGAAGCTCTTCAGTTATGGAAGACGTTTCTGTATACGATGAAAGAAAAAAAGTTGTAGATCAAACCCTAGCTGAAATGGGAGCTAAAGTTGTTAAAGAAGAAAGAACACTTCCCTACTCTCTAAGATATGAGATTGATTACAACACAAAAGATTTGTTAGATTTCTCTCAAAGAATAGAAAGTATTCCAGGTGTAGAGATTTTATCTATGGGTAAATCATTAGAAGTTATTAAAGATTTAGGTAACGCAAAAATGGTTTGTGATAGATATAGTCTAGATAAAGTTGTTGGAACTCATGCAATAGGCCATGCTAGAATGGCAACTGAGTCTGGTGTTGATATCAAATCTGCCCACCCATTCTGGGGCTATCCTTTTAGTGATGTTTCTGTAGTTCACAATGGTCAGTTAACCAACTATTGGAACAACAGAAGAGTGCTAGAAAATAAAGGGATGAGATTTATGTCTGAGTGTGACTCAGAATTAATCGCAGTTTATCTTGCAGAAAAAATGAGAGATGGTGCAACTTTAGAAGAAGGCATGAAGGAGTCTTTAACTGGTTTAGACGGTGTTTTTACTTATTTTGTAGCTACAAAAGACTCTCTAGGAATGGCTAAGGACACTATGGCTGCAAAACCTTTAGTTTTATATGAATCAGATGATTTAGTTGCAATGGGATCAGAAGAAATAGCTATTAGATCTGTGTTACCACAAGAAATAGACACATATGATCCATTTGATGGGGAGGTTAAAGTATGGCAAATCTAAAAACAGTATCTAAAAAATCTAAAGCCCAATCAATGGGTATGCACACAGAGGTATTAACAGGAAGAACTCAACAAAAGTTCTTTAACCCTGACGAAGCAGAAAACTTTTATTACTTTGGCACTTACGATGTAGACTTCAATAAAAGAACTGAACTTGATGTTAAAGATATGACAGCTCCTGAAGCCAACAAAGAAATTGATAACCTAATGAGCCAAGGATATGGGACAATAGTAATAAAAAACCCACAAGGTAAACATAGTCTTGGGGTTGGTATTTTAAATAAACTTAATTTAATTTTTGAGGGAAGTTTAGGATACTTTGGAATGGGTTCTTGTGATGGTCCAATAGTTAGAATTAATGGAAGAGTTGGCTGGTCATGTGCAGAAAATTTA
This sequence comes from Pelagibacteraceae bacterium AG-390-A02, assembly GCA_003278165.1. Lineage (GTDB taxonomy): Bacteria > Pseudomonadota > Alphaproteobacteria > Pelagibacterales > Pelagibacteraceae > Pelagibacter. The sequence goes on along the minus strand of QCGU01000028.1, from coordinate 1,700 downwards.
ATGGCTGGTAAAGTAGTTATTGAAAAAAATGCTGGATCTTGTTTTGGTGCGGCAATTAGAGGTGGAGATTTAATTTGTAAAGGAAGTGTTGGTGCCAGAACTGGTATTGATATGAAAGGTGGAACCATAATAATTGGTGGTGATGCTGGTGCCTTTACTGGTTTTATGATGCAAAGAGGTAGAATAATAATTCTTGGAGATGTTGGAATTAACCTAGGCGACTCTATGTACGATGGGACAATTTTCGTAGGTGGAGAAATTGGTTCTTATGGTAGTGATGCAGTAGATGCAGAATTAACATCTAGTGATCAAGATTGGCTAAAAAGAAAATTAAAGGTAGCTGAAATTGGTGAAAATTTTGACGTGAGTAAAATGAAAAAAATTGTAGCTGGTAAAAAGCTTTGGAATTATGACAATTTGGAACCTACAGAGAAGAAGGGAGCAATATAATGCCTAAGAAAAAATCTAAAAAAGTTAAAAAAAATGGAAAAGGTGTTGGTGGAAAAGCTGATGTCCATGCGCATGAAGAAGGGAAACGAAATAAAAGTTTATTAGGTCATAACGCTATCTTCACACCTGAAGTAATAGACGATATTCATATTAAATCTCAATTAGGAAGATACAGAATGCGAGGAATGGCATTGATGAAAAAAATTCCTACTTTTGATGATTTAGTTTTCTTACCTGGAACACTAACTAGATTTGTAATCGAAGGTTACAGAGAAAAATGTGAAACAAAAACTGTTATTGGACCAAGATGTGAAAATCCAATTGAATTAGATATTCCAGTTTATATTACAGGAATGAGTTTCGGTGCGCTTTCTTATGAAGCAAAAACTGCTTTAGCAAGAGGAGCTACTATGGCTGGAAGCGCTACTTGTTCAGGTGAAGGTGGAATGATACCAGATGAAAGAAGATATTCGGAAAAATGGTATTACCAATGTATTCAATCAAGATATGGTTTTAATCCCCATCACGCTCAATTAGCTGATGGAATTGAAGTATTTATTGGACAAGGGCAAAAAGTTGGTATGGGTGGACACTTAATGGGTCAAAAAGTAACTGACCAAGTTGCAGAAATGAGATCATTACCATCAGGTATTGACCAAAGATCACCTGCAAGACACCCTGACTGGTTAGGTCCAGATGATTTAGCTTTAAAAGTAGAAGAGTTAAGACAGTTAACAAAAAATAAAGTGCCAATTCAATTAAAGTTAGGTGCATCTAAAGTTTATGATGATGTGCGTATGGCTGCAAAATGTGATCCTGACTCTATTTATTTAGATGGAATGGAAGGATCAACTGGAGCAGGACCACACATTGCTGCTGCAAATACTGGAATTCCTGGTATTGCTGCAATTCGAGAAGCAAGAAGAGCGATTGATGATGTAGGTAAAACTGGAAAAGTAACATTAATTTATGCTGGTGGAGTAAGAGACGGTGCTGACATGGCTAAAGCTTTAGCTCTTGGAGCTGATGCAATAGCAATTGGTACAGGGTCTATGATCGCACTAAACTGCAACAAAGATATCCCAGAAGCAAACTTTGAAAAAGAAATGGGAGTAAAAGCAGGTGAATGTTATCATTGCCATACTGGACGTTGCCCAGTTGGTGTTGCTACGCAAGACCCTAAATTAAGAGCAAGATTAAACCCTGATGATGCTGCATTAAGAGTTTATAATTATCTTCACTCAATGACT
>QCGU01000027.1 GCA_003278165.1 Pelagibacteraceae bacterium AG-390-A02 | reverse complement strand
AAGCCAAAATGATTGGCGCTATCTTAGTTACAATCTCCAAAGACTCCCCTCGCAATTAAATTAACATAAATTTTAAGAATTTGATAAGTATAATAAATTTTAAACCTGTGAGTGAATTTTGTAATTAAATTGTAACAATTTTCACAAAAACATATTAACTTTTACAACAATATAACTTTAGAGAGAGGATATTATGAATAAACTATTAAAAATAGCATCTATTGTCCTTCTTTTTTCATTAACAATGTTCGGCTTAACAAACAAAGCTTCTGCTGCAAAATTAACTTTATATTGCAGTGTAGAAATCGACGTTTGTGAAATGCTTGAACAAGCTTATGAAAAAGAGACAGGCACAAAAGTTGCAATGACAAGAGCGAGTAGTGGTGAAACTTTTGCAAAAATCAAAGCGGAAGCTTCTAATCCAAAAGGAGACGTTTGGTTTGGTGGAACAGGTGATCCACATTTAACAGCTGCTCAGGAAAATTTAACTGAAAAATATAAATCAAAACACTTTGATGATTTATTACCTGCAGCACAAAACCAAGCTAAAAACGCTGACTATAAATCAGTAGGTATTTATGTTGGTGCGTTAGGTTTTGGATACAACAAAGATCTTTTGGCAAAAAAAGGTCTTCCAGCTCCAAAATCATGGATGGACTTAACTAAACCTATTTATAAAGGTGAAATCCAAGTAGCAAATCCAAATTCATCAGGAACTGCTTACACAACTTTAGCTACAATTCTTCAAATTTTTGGAGAAGATAAAGGTTGGGATTACATGAAGAAACTTCATGCAAATATAAACACTTACACTAAATCTGGTTCTGCTCCAATTAAAGCAACTGGAAGAGGTGAAAACTTAATTGGTATTTGTTTCCAACACGATGGTGTAAAACAAACTAAGAAAGGTTTACCTGTAGTAACTGTTTCTCCAGCTGAGGGAACTGGTTATGAAGTTGGATCAATGAGTATTATTGCTGGTGCAAGAAATATGAAGGAAGCTAAGAAGTTTTATGACTGGGCATTAAGTCCTGCAATACAAACTATGGTATTCACTTCAGGAAAATCTTTGCAAGTGCCATCAAATACTAAAGCAAAAGCTGATCCTGATGCTCCAGATTTATCAACTATAAACTTAATTGATTACAATTTTAAAGTTTATGGAGACAAATCAACAAGAGCGAGTTTGTTATCTAAGTGGGATAACGATGTATCTGTAATTCCTAGATAATTTTAGGAATTAATGAGAGGACTCGTCATTTGTTGGATACTTATAGGTGGAATTGGTTTCTTTATCTTCCCATGGTATGTAACTGGTGACGGGTTTTTCTCAATCAATTGGATTTTAGAATATTCTTTAGAGGATTATGGCTCTGCCCTACCTCAAGTTTTTATAAATAAAAAATACTGGCTATTCCCTTTAATTTTTCCACTTTTTTTACCTTTAACCACAATTAAATTAAATCAAACCAATCCCCTTTACTCAAAGATATTTTTGTACTCAGGTTTATTTGGTTTCTTTTATTTTTTCCTACAAGGGTTCTCGGTTGGGATAAGAGGATGGAATTATGAAATATTCCAATCAATTTTTGGAGATGTAGAAAATCAATTTGGAATGGGTTCAGGCGCAGTATTAACATGTTGTGCATTTATATTTTACATTACTCATGGTCTTTCATCACGTGGTTGGTTAAATGGAGATAATTTCATCGTTGGAAGTATTGGAAGTATAATTATTTTAGTATCTACTTTTGTTTTTTTTCCAATTTTTAGAATGTTTGGTGTTGCCTTTAAAGGTACAGAAGGTGGTTACGAAATAAGTAATTTTTCAGATAAGATTTTTAACAAAGGGATATGGGGATTAGATTGTCTTTATAGCGATTATGCTTGTGGTGTTTTTTGGAATACTATTACCATGGGAACTCTTACTGCTTTTTCATCGACAATTTTAGGTTTAGGTTTTGCCCTTTTAATAGCAAGAACAAGTTTTAAATTTAAAAAAACAGTTAGAATATTATCTGTTTTACCAATTATTACACCTCCATTTGTAATTGGTTTAGCTATCATAATTTTATTTGGACGAACTGGTGTTGTAAGTTCGTTTCTCGAATGGGGATTTAATATTGAACCTTCAAGATGGATCTACGGTTTACCAGGGATTTGGTTTGCGCAAACTCTTGCATTTACACCTATAGCCTTTTTAGTTTTAATTGGTGTTGTTGAGAGTGTTAGTCCATCTATGGAAGAGGCATCTCAAACATTGAGAGCATCTAAATGGCAAGTTTTTAAAACAGTTACTTTACCATTAATGAGACCAGGAATAGCAAATGCATTTCTACTTGGTTTCATTGAAAGTTTAGCAGACTTTGGTAACCCGTTAGTACTTGGAGCTGAGTACGATGTTTTATCTACTGAAATATTTTTTGCAATTGTAGGTGCACAGTATGATGAAACTAAAGCAGCAATACTTGCAATGATTTTATTGTCAGTAGTCTTGGTTGTTTTTTATCTTCAAAATCAGTGGTTAGGAAAAAAATCTTATATTTCAATTTCTGGTAAAGGAGATAGTGGAGTTCATCCTGAACTACCAAACAAGACAAAATGGGTAATTTATTCGACAGTACTACCGTGGGCCTTACTAACTTTTATCATTTACGTCATGATTATGTTTGGTGGATTCGTTGAAATGTGGGGCATTGACCATAGCTTTACTTTAAAGCATTACATTGAAGCCTTTAGTTTTGAATGGGTAGAAGATAGAGGCTTGTTATGGACAGGAACTGCCTGGAACTCATTTAACACAACATTCACAATAGCTCTAATTTCGTCTTTCCCAACTGCTGCAATAGGAATTTTAACTGCATACCTTCTAACAAGGCATAGATTTAAAGGAAAAAATGCTTTCGAATTTGGTACCATGTTAAGTTTTGCAATACCAGGTAGTGTTATTGGTGTTAGTTATGTTTTTGCTTTTAACGTTCCACCATTAGAGCTAACAGGTACAGGAATAATTTTAGTAATTGCATTTGTATTTAGAAACATGCCAGTTGGTGTTAGAGCTGGTATAGCCGCCATGAACCAACTTGATCCTCATTTAGATGAAGCTTCATCAACTTTAAATGCATCAAGTGCTCAAACTTTTAGAAATATAATTCTTCCATTACTTAAACCGGCAATTACAGCCTCGTTAGTGTTTAGTTTTGTAAGAGCAATGACAGCAATTAGTGCTGTTATCTTCCTTGTAAGTGCAAATTACGACTTAGCAGTTTCATATATTTTAGGAAGATTAGAAAATAATGATTATGGTCTCGCAATAGTGTATTCATCTGCTCTAATTGTAGTAATGTTGTTTACAATTATGTTGATGCAATTAATAATAGGAAAGCGTAAATTAGGAAGAAGAGATCAAAACGCATCAATTTTACAGGGAATTTAGATAATGAAAAAAGCTGAAGTAAAGTTTGAAAATATAACAAAGAAATTTAACGAAACCACAGCAGTTGATAATGTTAGTTGTAAATTTGAAGCTGGAACTTTAACAACGTTGCTTGGTCCGTCTGGGTGTGGAAAAACAACTTCATTAAGAATTATTGCTGGTCTTGAAAGAGCTACAAGTGGAAAAATTTTAGTTGATGATGAGGACGTAACTTTACTACCTGCAACAGATAGAGATGTATCTATGGTATTTCAATCTTATGCTTTGTTTCCACATATGAGTGTACTAGAAAATGTTTCGTACGGTTTAAAAATGATCAACGTAAATAAAGAAGAATACGTACAAAAATCCCTAGAAACATTAAAACTAGTAAATCTTGAAGGATATGAAAATAGAATGCCTTCAGAATTATCTGGTGGACAACAACAAAGGGTTGCAGTTGCAAGAGCTATTGTATTGGAACCAAAAGTGCTTCTGTTTGATGAACCTCTTTCAAACTTGGATGCAAAATTAAGAAGACAGGTTAGAGAAGATATTAGAGAAATCCAACAAAAATTAGGAGTAACAACTATTTACGTAACACATGATCAAGAAGAGGCATTAGCTATCTCAGACAAAGTAATTGTAATGAACAATGCAGTAATTGCTCAAGAAGGTAGTCCAAAAGATCTTTATAATTTTCCTATAAACAAATTTGTTGCAAACTTTATTGGTGATGCAAATGTTGTGAAAGCTGAAGTTATAAATAAAAATTCAAATTCATACGATGTCAAAATAGCTGAAATGAATATCAAAATTCAAAGTGATAATGAATTAAATGGAAGTATTTCTGTTGCTTTAAGACCAGAAAAAATATCAATTGATAGAAAAAAAGTTGAGAACTGTATTCATGCTACTGTAAATAATGCATCTTTTGTAGGTAGTAGTTATCAATATATTTTAAATTCAAATGTAGGGAAATTATATGTTGTATCAGGTGATACAAATGACGTTTTTAAAGTTGGAGAAGAAGTTTTCTTGAGTATAAATGAGCAAGAAGTAAAAATTCTTAAAGACTAAAATTATGCTTTCAAATAAAGAAATCGTCTGTCCAAATAAACTATTAGATATAGCTCATAGTAAAAAAGGAGTTAAGGTTGCAGTAGTAAATGCTGGTAAACCCCTACCCATGTTGTCTGTTCAAGATGCTGTAAATGAAAATCTAATTGAACCAGTATTTATTGGTCATGAGGTTGAAATACAAAAATGTGCTGAGGACCTTGGTTGGGATATTTCAAAATACGAACTTATTCATGAACCAGTAGAAAACAATACTGCCAAAATTGCAGCCAAACTTGCTAGTGAAGATAAAGTTAAAATAATTGTTAAAGGACATATTCATACTGATGTTCTTATGAAAGAAGTTTTAAAACGAGAGTACAACTTATTAGGCAAAACTAGATTAAGTCATATCTGGCATATGACAATTGAAAAAGAAGATAGTCCATTAATAATAACTGATGGCGCTTTGAATGTTTTGCCAAATGTTAAAACTAAAATGCATATTCTTAAAAATGTAATTAATTTTTCAAATCGTATAGGAATTGAAAGACCAAAAGTTTCTGTATTATCAGCAACAGAAGAGGTTTTAGAAAGTGTGCCAAGTTCAATTGAAGCAGCTGAAATAACAAAACTTTCAAAAGAAGAAAATTTAAACGCAGATGTATTTGGACCTTTAGCATTTGATAACAGTATTTCTAAAAAATCTGCTGGTATTAAAGGTATTAAAAATTTAGTTGCAGGTGAAGCTGACGTACTATTGGTTCCAAGCGTTGAAACAGGAAATGCTCTGGTTAAAATGATGATTTATTTTATGGGTGCATGTGCTGCAGGAGTTGTGGTCGGAGGAAAGGTCCCAGTTGTAATAACTAGTAGATCTGATGAGGCACAAGCAAGATTAGCTTCTATAGCTGCGGCAGTAGTAGCTTTGGACTAAATGATTAATTGAAATTTATAAGAAATTAACCTAAAAAACTTTAAATTTTAAAAGGAGAGAAATGGCAATTACATACTTAAAAAAATCACCAAAAACATCATCAACTGACGACACAAAAACAAGAGAAATAGTAGAGAATATTCTAAAAGATATTGAGACTAGTAAAGAAGAAGGCTGTAAGGAGCTTTCGAAAAAATTTGATAAATATGAAGGTGATGTAATTGTTTCAAAAGAAAAAATTGAAGAAATAAAAAAAAATTTAGATCAAAAAACTAAAGATGATATTCAGTTCTCTCATGAAAGAGTTAGAAAATTTGCTGAAGCACAATTAAAAAATTATGGTCAAGACTTTGAAGTAGAATTATCTGACGGTTTATTTGCTGGACAAAAACTTATTCCTGTAAACACAGCAGGTTGTTATGTGCCAGCTGGAAGATACGCTCATATAGCTTCTGCTGTAATGAGTGTAACAACAGCAAAAGTAGCTGGTGTTAAAAATATTCTAGTTTGTAGTTCACCTAAACCTGGAGTTGGAGTACATCCATCAATTGTTTATACAGCTGACTTATGCGGAGCTGATGTGATAATGAATTTAGGTGGTGTACAAGCTATTGCAGCAATGACAAATGGATTATTTGGTAATGCACCTGCAGATATTTTAGTTGGGCCTGGAAACCAATTTGTTGCGGAAGCAAAAAGAATTTTATTTGGAAAAGTTGGTATAGATTTATTTGCTGGACCTACAGAAATTGCAGTAATTGCTGATGAGACTGCTGATCCTGAGATGGTAGCATATGACTTAGTTGGACAAGCTGAGCATGGGTACAATTCTCCTGCTTGGTTGTTTACCAAAAGTAAAAAAGTTGCAGATTATGTAATGGAAAGAGTTCCAGAATTAATTGCAGATTTACCAGATCTTCCAAGAGAAAATTCAGGTGCTGCATGGAGAGATTATGGTGAAGTAATTCTTTGTGACACTGATGAAGAGATCGCTAAAGTTAGTGATGAATACGCTCCAGAACATTTAGAAGTCCAAACTAAAAATTTACAATGGTACCACGATAGATTAAAAAATTATGGATCTTTATTCATTGGTGAAGAAACAACTGTTGCTTATGGAGATAAATGTTCAGGTACAAATCACATATTGCCAACAAAAGGTGCAGGTAGATACACAGGAGGTTTATTTGTTGGTAAATTTATTAAAACATTAAGTTTCCAAAGAATGAGTAAGGCTGCAACAAAAGAAGTTGGTGCTGCTTGTGCAAGAATTTCTAGATACGAAGGAATGGAAGCACATGCTAGAACAGGTGATGTGAGATTAAGAAAATACGGTTTTCAAAACTAATAATTTAGGGATTTTAAATGAAAAAATTTGATGAACTTATGAGTGTAGGAAGTGAAATTGAAAACATTTCTGCTGAAGATGCAAAGAAAAAATTAAATGATCCTAATGTTCAATTTATTGATGTAAGAGATAAAGAAAGTTTTTCTAATGGTACAATAGGAAATGCCATACACATGGACAGAGGATTGCTTGAATTTTATTTAGCAGAGGGAAGTCCCTTAGAAAATGATATTTTTAAAAATAACCCAGATAAAGAGTTTGTAGTTTTTTGTGGTTTAGGCGGTCAAGGCACTCTTGCTACAAAAACAATGAAAGACATGGGTGTCAAAAATGTTAAAAACATTACTGGCGGAATGTCTGAGTGGGATAAGTTAAAAGACTAGTCCTTTATTAAATCTAAAACATCAATACCTATTTGCTTAAGTATGTGTATTAAGTCTATAGGTACCCAGTTTTCTCTAATTTTACCTTCTTGGTGATGGTAAAAATCCATTACTCTCATAGTTACGTTTTGATTATCGGATTTATATCCTAACCAATCATCTGATCCGTAAACTGCCTGTATGCTATGCCAGCCAGCAGTCATTGAAAAATTTCCATCACCAAGTTCACAGTAATGTCCTAGTTTCCAATAATTTCTTTCTTTAAAAGTTTTTCTAAATGGTAACTGATGGTTATCGACAAATCCCTCTAAGTTTCTTCCAGTACCTATTCCACTTGGCCCATACCATATCATTTTATCATGCCAAAATTCACTTTGTGGATGATTAATTAATTTTTCTTTTAATTCTTTATCTGAATTAGTTTCTAATTCTGGCTTTATGTTCAAGCTTCTTTGCATCGTTAAAGATTGGTCTAAACTTGCTTCAGAAACTTTCATATCTTTTTCAAAATAATCTACACCATCGGTATTAATTGGGTTTAGCCAATTTCCCTCTGAACCTCTTGAAGGTTTGATTGGATTTTTACCTGTTTGAAATATCAAATCTAATAGATCGATTAAGATATAACTTTCTACTATTTTATCATTTTTCAATTCATGAACTTCACAACATTTAAGATTTACCATTTTATTAATTGGCTTTATCCCAAAAATAGGTTTTTTGAACGTGCCTGAAAGCATAGATACTGATCCAACTTGAACTTTATCTCTAAATGTACCTCCAATGACTATCTGTTCTCTTCTCTCAATGTCTGGGAAAGCTTCAAATAAAGGTAGCCAAAATTTTTCTTTAAATGTATTTGCACCCTCAAATTCATTAACAGGGTGAAAACAATTAACTTTTACATCTTTATCAAAATAATTTTCTATATTTTGATCTAATTTAGATAATCCACCTTCTATGATTGTTTTTAAGTAGCCTCTTACTTTTGTTTTATTATTGAAATTTTCTTCAGGTGTAATTTCTAATTTTTTTACACCATGTTGTTCTTTTAAACCTGTATCAAATTGTTGTATTGGCATTTATAATAATTTAAGTAGGGTTAATATCATAAATCAATTAGAATAACATATGGAAAATAGGTTAGCAAAATTTAATGAGTTGGTTCCAAGCACCCTGCCCTTTGTGGAAGGAAAACTCGAAGGTCACAAAGAAAGAAAAAATTATTCTATAGTTGGACCTGGTGTAGCTGAAGATAGCAAACAATGTATAAAAATTGCTATGCCTCATAGTTTTAATTTAGGTGCTGTGTCAGCACTTCCCCAAAATGGTTCAGGCCTACATAGTCACACAACTGCAGAAGTTTTTATTATTTATTCAGGCAGATGGAGATTTTATTGGGGAGCAGAGGGAAAAGATGAAACAATCTTGAATGCTGGTGACATAATCTCAATGCCAACTAACATGTTTAGGGCATTTGAAAACGCAGGCGATGAAGAAGGTTTAATTTTTGTTGTTTTAGGTGGAGATGATCCTGGAATTATAACTTGGGTTCCAAGTGTTTTAGAAAAAGCAAAAAAAACTGGTATGGCACTTTTAAATGATAATTCATTAATTGATTTATCTATTAGTCAAATTCCAGAGGGAAAAACAATTCTTGAACCTATTTCTCAAGAAGAAATAAAAAAATTTGATAACTACAAACTAGATCAACTAGAAAAGTTTATTTCTAAAAGTAGTGAAAATTCAATATATGAAAATAAATTAAATGATAATATTAATTTAATTCAAATTCTTGGAAATAAATTTGAAAAAAAAGAATTCTCTCCAGTAATAAAACAAGATACCGGATTTAATCTTTCGATTTTAAAATCCAGTAAAGGTCATATAACTAATTTAAAATTTGAAAAACCTACAATAATGTTCTCAAGAACTGGAAAATGGGAAATCATGATTGATGATTTTCAGTGTGTTTTAAATTCTAGAGATACAATTTCTATTCCAATTAATTCAAATGTTAATATTAAAATAGATGAAAATGAGGATTGTTACTTAAATTGTGTAACACAAATCTAATGAAAGGTTTTGATCCAAAATATAAAAACTTTCCTGATTACATACTAAAAATAACTAAACAAATTTGGGAAAATAAAGATGTTGAGTCTATTGCTCATTTTTATAGCGATAATATTCCAGTTAGATCACCGTTTGGTGTCACATATGGAAATAAACCTGTAATTGATGCTACCTATGCAACATTAAAAGAATTTCCTAACAGACAATTGCTTGGTGAAGATGTGATTTGGAATGGAAATGATGATGTAGGGTATCATTCATCCCATAGAATTTTAAGCAAAGGAACACATCTTGGTGATGGTTCATATGGCAAACCAACTGGTAAAGATATTTACTATAGAGTAATTGCTGATTGTGCATGCAAAAATAATCAAGTCTATGATGAATGGATTGTTCGTGACCAAGGAGCGATGGTAAGACAAATAGGATTTACACCGAAAGATTTTGCCCAAATGCTTATAGATAAAGAAGGTGGTGTTGAAAAAGCAAAACAATTGTTTAATTCAGATTCTGAGATGAATTCAGATTACAAACAAGGAATTGTTCCTGACGGTTCTGCTGGAGAAAAATACTCCAAAATATTGACAAATATCTTCAAGGATAATTATGATTTTTCTGATTATGCAAGAGCTGCAACTATTTGTTGGCCCGGAAACAAAATTGGACATGGGAGAGAGGATATAATCAAATTTTGGAATGCGTTGAAAAATACTTTGAGTGATATAAATTTTTCTATAGAGCACATTGGCTATTTGGAAGAACCAGATAAAAATCCTAAAGTATCAATAAGATGGTTTCTGGAAGGTAATCATTCTAAAGACACTGAAGATTTTGGAGAAAAATCAAACAAAAATATTTTTGTAATGGGTATAAACCATGCAGAAATAATTGATGAAAATGTAATAAGAGAATGGGTCTTGTTTGATGAAGTTGCAATTTGGAAACAAATTTTAATGAAATAAATTATGAGTAAAATTAAAACAACACATGTAGGAAGTTTACCAAGATCAAATGAATTATCCAATCTCTTATTTAAGAAAGATCAAAAAGAAAAAATAGATTTAAATCAATTTGATGAAATTGTTCAAAGAGACGTAAATAGTATTGTTAAAAAACAGATAGAAGTTGGAATTGACTATATTAGTGACGGCGAAATGTCTAAGATTAGCTACGCTA
>QCGU01000026.1 GCA_003278165.1 Pelagibacteraceae bacterium AG-390-A02 | reverse complement strand
TGGGAGGACCTGTTCAAGCAGAAGAAGGAGTTTTAGGTGGAATAGTTGGTGCATCAGATGAGAATTTTAAAAAAGCAGAGCCTTATTTTAATATATTTTGTAAAGATTATTTTCATTTTGGACCAGTTGGAATGGGTGCAAAATCAAAACTTTTAAATAATTTTTTAACTTTAGGAAATGCTGCATTGATAAACCACATGGCTAAAAGTGCTAAAGATTTAGGTTTAGATTTAAACAAATTGTATGATGTTGCAAAACTTGGTTCAGGAAATTCTGCAGCATTAATCAGAATTTTTGATAATTTACTAAGAGGTGATTACACAGGATTTAAATTTACAGCAAGTAACTCTGTTAAAGATTTAACTTACATTCAAGATCTTTTAAAAGATTTTCCTGAAGCTGAAAAAGTCGCTGAGCTAAATAAAAATTATTTTCAAAAAGCTGTTGAAGATGGTTATGGAGAAAATTTTATTAGTGAATTGATAAATAAAAAATAATTTTAGGGTGTAATTTAAGTTACCGGGAATCTACTAAAGCAGTAGGTTGTATTCAACAAATATATTTTTATTACATGTAAATAAATTTATTGAAAATAATTTTTATATAATTACCTTTTTATATGAAGGAGGTTTATGTTAAAATTACTACCACCTGATACTTAGCTGAAGATCTTTAGATATCAAAAAACTTAAAATAATAAAATCCGTTTGGATTAAATGCCAAAGAGGCGATAAAAAGGGAGCTCTTTAGGTATCAACTAAAGAGCGAACCCTTAAAAATTAATTTTTAGACTTCAATATTTCTAGTGGCAGTGGAGCTTCTGGGTATTTTTTTTGACACAACTTTTCATAGTTTTTACAAAAACTCATGATTGTTGTTTGAACTTCTTTTTTATTTTTATTTAAAATATTAAGCTCTTTAATTAATTCACTACAATTTTTTTCTAATTCTTTTATTTGCTCCCCTGAAAAAAATTCTCCTGTTTCTATTTCCCAATAAGTATCTTCAAGCTCATCATCACTTAAATCATTTAATTTTTTTTGTAATAATTTAATTGTTTCATCCTCAGTTTCCTTATCTCTCATGGGAGAATTCTTAAGTTTTCCAAGACATTTATCTCTTAATCCATCAATAAAGTGAAAATAAGGTTTACCCTCTGAAAAATCTCTAAAATGGTTTGTGTTAAAATACTTATCAATAGCCGTTTCTGTTGAAACTTTTTCTTTACCTTTAATTATAGCTATTTGGACATAAACTTCTTGGCTAATATATTCTTCAATATGATCTTTAACTTTTTGAGGTATCATCTTTGGTAAGTAGCTAATGTTCTTCTCTATACCTGCTGTGGCAAGCTTTGCAATTACTCCACATAAATTGTTTTAGAGTGCCTCTTATATCTTCAGCGTCTTCAATTACAGATGTAAGTTTTATCATATCATCAGATGCTTTTGTCATTAATGCATTAAAAGCATCTTTTTCCTCCCAAACAGTTGGTAAAGCTTCGGTGTCAAATTCATCTTCAGTATTTTCGGGAAATAAATCTAGTAAAACTTTATAATTTTCACTCATTTCAATCATTAGTTTTTTTGCTTTTTCAAAATCTCCTTTTGATGAAAAAGCTTGTACTCTTTTTGCTGTACTATAATTTTTACTAAACAATGCTTGTCTACTTTTAACAATCTCTTCAACTGTTAGCTCAGCTTGACTAGATGAGACGAAAAATAGGCTTAAAATTGAGAATAAAATTATTTTAATATATTTTTTAATGTGATTAAATAAATTATGCATGTAACAAATACCCTAACAGAGTATGGCATTATCTCAAAAGCGTTACATTGGCTCAGCGCAATTATACTTTTTATACAAATACCTTTAGGTTTTTACCTAGTAGATTTAGATTTTGGTGATCAAAGAATAACTATTGAAGATATTCATGTTACATTAGGTTTAACTGTCTTTTATATAATAATAATAAGGTTAATAAATAATATACTTAATCCAACTCCAAAATTAGATCCAAGTATTTTTAAAGGACAAAGATTTCTCGCAAAGATGAACCATGTGCTTTTATATATTGCCATTTTAACAATAACAATTTCAGGAATATTAAAAAAATTATTTAATGGAGAAACATTAACAATAATTTTTAGAGAAATTCAGATTAATGAAAATTTTGATTTAGCAGATCAGTTTTATGAAATTCATATTTTTTCAAATTATACCCTTATCGGTTTAATAGCGCTTCATATAACTGCTGTTATTATTCATAAACTATTTTTTGGGGACAATTTATTAAAAAGAATTCTTTAATCTTAATGACAAGCAATTCCAAACTTTTTTAATCTCCAGTAATTATAAGGCCAAGGAGTTAAAAAACCTACAACCAACATTATTGGCACCACCCACCAAGTTAAAATAGCGCCTCCAGTCAAAACATAGTCAGTTAAATTCATCATGATTTCCATACTAATCATTGAAATTAAACTCATACCACAAGCAGTTTTGAATGCGTTAACAAAATTAAAATTTTGTGTCATTAAAATTATTGTTTCTAAAATAATGCTTGTGATCAATCCGTTGATTATTGCTAAAATCATTATTCCTAAAACTGGAAAAGGAATTTGAGTTAATTGAAAAAATAAAATTGTTCCAAAATCTCCAATCGCACAACCTAATACACACCAAGCTGTATTTTTTGCACTTCTCCTCCAAGTATGTTTGCAAGACCAATGAAATGTAGTCGCTGTCATAATTACTTACTCATATTAATTTGATATTCATACTTATCAATAGGCCAAAAGGACTTTACATAAGCCAATATGCTATCAATTTCTTTATCAGACAACTGATCTTCAAATCCTATCATTTTACCTTCATAATTTTTTACTAATTTTGCTAATCCATATTTAATTATTGCATGTAAAGTTTTGTCATCATGGTGCCAAGTATGACCTGTGCCATTTAAAGTCGGAGCTTTTCTATGTCCATCTTCATCCATGCCTTTCCAGTTTTCAGCTCCAGCTAAATTAATCATATGACAAGAAACACAATTTTTTTCATATGCAATTTTACCTCTTTCAATCATGAGTTTAGAATCAGTTGTTATGGGAAAATGATTATGAGCACTTACTGTGTTTAAAAAGCTGAATATAAAGAAACCAATTGTAAATGAAATTAGTTTGAACATATGATTGTTATGGATATTTGATTTATTAAAACAATTACATGTGTTAATTTAGGCAATGATCTTTGAGCAAGTTTTTGATACGAAATCATCAACTTATACCTATTTAATTGCGTCCGCAAAAGGTCGCGAGGCAGTCATAATTGATCCAGTAATTGAAAATGTTGAAAGCTACATCAAACTACTTCAAGAATTAGATTTAAAACTAGTTAAGGTAATAGATACTCATATTCATGCTGACCATGTAACTGGTGCGAGTAAACTCAAGCAAGCAACAAATTGCTCTACACTTATGGGGGAACACACACCTGCTAATGCTGTAGAAATTAAAGTAAAAGATGATGAAATTATAAAAATTGACCAAATAGAAATTAAAGCGATGTATACGCCGGGTCATACTTCTGACAGTTATAGTTTCTTGATGAATAAATATTTATTTTCAGGAGATACTCTTTTAATAAACGGAACTGGTAGAACTGATTTTCAAAATGGTAGTTCAAAGGATGCTTATAACTCTATCTTTAATAGATTATTAAAATTACCTGAGGACACCATTTTGTATCCTGGTCATGATTATAATGGAAAAGAATCTAGCACCATTGGTGATGAAAAAAAATTTAATCCAAGATTGCAGGTTAAAAATGTTGATGAATATGTTGAGCTTATGTCAAATCTTAATTTAGCAAAACCAAAATTAATAGATATTAATGTAAGTAGAAATATTAAGTTAGGTGCTAACTAAATACAACAAATATTAAAAACCAATAAGAAACTAATCCAGCTGATATTGTTGCAATAATATTTTTTGAAAAATAACCTACAATTATAGCAACTAATGCTCCAAAAATTTTGGGATCATTCATTTCTATAAAAGTTCCAAAATCATTTATAAATATTCCTGGAAATATTATTGCGGGGAATACTGCTGAAGGAACATATTCTAGAACTGCTTTAATTTTATCTCCCAACATATCTCTGCTAATTAAAGCGATCATGGTCATTCTAGTAAAGTAGGTTAATATTCCAGCAAAAATAATTGCAGTAATAGTCATTTTTTTAACCTCAATAACATTGCTGCTACAAATAAAGCAATTATTGGTGAAATAATTATGTAAGATTTAAATGGAGCATCAAAAAATAATAATGAGCTTAAACCGCAAGTAATCATAACAATTACATGATCTAATTTTTTTAAATCCTGAACAACAATTGCTATAAAAGTTAAAGGAATAGCAAATTTTAATCCAAGTTCTTCTGGAACAAATGATCCTAAAACAATTCCTGATAAAGTTGATATCTGCCAACAAACCCACATTGTGCAACCTGTACCAATTAAATGATAATGTAAAAATTCCTCATTTCTATTTTTTTTGAAAAATTTATTAGACTCGGCAAATCCTTGATCCACAACAACATAAGAAATTAATAATTTTTTAATGAAAGATAATTTTTCTAAATATTCAGATAACACTGCTCCATATAATAAATGTCGAGAATTTATAATTCCAACAGAGGCAACTGCAACTAAACTAGATGCACCACCTGACAACAACTGTAAAAAAACTATTTGTGAAGCTCCTCCAAAAATTATGAAAGACATTGCATAAACTAAATATGGATCAAATCCAAGTTCGACACCAATTGCTCCACAAATTATTCCAAATGGAATTACTGAAAGCATATGTGGAGAAATATCCAACATCCCTCGAGTAAATAATTGTTTTTTGGTAAGCATTTGCTTGTTTTATTAAAAACAAACTATGTGATCAATATTAATCGGTCTTTTAATTCCAAACTTTTCATCAGCTTCATGTTGGTGTTCATGATGAGAATGAACAAAAACTGGTATTAATAATTTGCTATTAGTTTTCAAAGTATAAATAAAGTTTGTTCCTCTAAATTTTCTATCAACTACTTCAAGTTTTAGATTGCTTTTGTCATCATGCTCTAGGTCTTCTGGCTGTAATAATAATTGTACATTAGAACCTTTAGGATAATGCTTAATAAAATTTCCTTTAATTGTTCCAAGATCTTCATTTTCTAATGAATTTTCACCTGTTACTTTTGCTGGAATTAAAATTCCACGATTTAAAAAATTTACTACTTCGACAGAATTTGGAAAGTGATAAACGTTGTATGGGTCATCAAACTGTTTAATTTGACTATCTAATATAATTGCACATTTGGTACCAAGATAAAAAGCTTCGTAAGAGTCGTGTGTAACGATTATTGTAGTAATCTTTAATTTACTTAAAATTTTTTTTAATTTTACTTGAATTTCCTCTTTAAAGCTTTGATCAACATTGGATAGTGGTTCATCTAATAGTAAAAGGTCAGGCTGTGTTAATAGTGATCTTGCAAGCGAAGCTCTTTGTGCCTCCCCTGCACTAATTTCATGTGGATATTTTGGTAATATTTTTTCTATATCAAGGAAATCTATGATTTCTTTAAAACTAAGCTTTTTCTTTTTTTTACCTTTGTTTCTCTCAGCACCTAATAAAATATTTTTTTCAACTGTGTAATGAGGAAATAAACTGTTGTCCTGAAAAGCTAAAGATATGTTTCTATATTCAGGTTCCACGTTTTGATCTTTAGATGATAGCAATTTACCATTTAGTTTAATTGAACCTTTATCAATTTTTTCTAAACCAGCTATAGTTCTAAGTATTGTAGTTTTGCCAATTCCAGATGGACCAAGAATACACAAAGTATCCCCTTCGTTTTCAATCGAAAAAGATGCATTTTTGACTTTAATCTTTCCGCCTATAGTGAAATCAACATTTTTAATCTCTAAAAAACTATCACTCATTTTCCCTCAATATATATTTAGATGTAAGCATTATAAATAGAGTTGCAATCAAAATTAAAAATAGTGAAGGAACAGCTGCGGCTTCTAATAAGTCCTCTGAAGCAGATATATAAGCAGTTGTTGCAAATGTTTCAAAATTAAAAGGTCTTAAAATCAAAGTGATTGGCAGTTCTCTTATTATTTCTAAAGAAATTAGTATTCCAACAAATAAAAGAGAATTTCTTAAGAAAGGTACATGAATATTCATAAAAGTTTTCTTTTTCGAATAACCAAGTAAATATGAACTTTCATCAACAGAAATATTAATTTTTTCATAACCAGATTTTATTCCGTTAAAAGCCAAAGAATAGAATCTTACAAAATAAACTAGAACAAGTCCTAGAATAGAACCAATAAATATTTTTTTAATAGATAAAAAACCAAGTGCTTTTACAACGTTGTCATCAAACCAAGCAATAAAGGTAATAAAGGCTACAGCCAAAATAACACCTGGAATAGCGTAACCTGAGATAGATATTGTAGATAAAAAGTTTAAAATCTTGTTTCTAGAAACTCTATTTCCGTAATTTGAAATTAAAGAAAATAAAATCAACACTATGCTAGATAAAATTACTAGATAAATTGTATTTAAAGTAAGTGAAATTACATCAATATCAAAAAGATTTTCTGGAAATTTAATTGTCCAATATAACATTTGGCTTAAAGGAAATAAAAAACCTAAAAAGAAAATAATAAAACAAAACAAAAAAGCAAAAAAAGATTTTTTTCCTGATAAAGTAATTTTTTCTTTATATTTAAATCCACCTTTGGAATTAAAATGATATTTAGCTTTTTTTCTTGAAAAATTTTCAATTATAAAACATGCAAATATAAATATTAGTAAAAAAAATGATAATCTATTTGAAAAAGCCAAATCATCAAAAGTAATCCATGAATTATAAATTCCAGTGGTTAAAGTATTTATTGAAAAAAAATCAACCGCGCCAAATTCTGCTAATGTCTCCATCGCAACAAGTGACAAACCGGCAACTATAGCTGGTCTTGCAGCTGGTAATATCAAAGAATAAAAAGATTTAAATTTTGAAAATCCTAAACTTCTTCCTAAATCAATTAAGTTTTGAGATTGATATAAAAATGATGCTCTAGAAAGAATATATACATAAGCGTACAATGAGAATGAAAGCGAAAGCACTGCTCCTAGAAGACCATCAAACTTTGGTATATGTTGATTGTATTCCCCTTCTCCAAATAAATTTACCAAGATTGTAAAAGCTGTCCCATAGTTTTCAAAAAAGGCTGTTAAAGAATATGCGTAAATGTAAGGTGGAACAGCAAAAGAAAGTATAAGCCCCCACTTAAAAAAATTACTTAAAGGAAATTTGTAAAAAGAGACTAAGTATGCAGATGCTGTACCTATTATAAATGTAAGGATTAAAACGCAAATTAGTAATGTGAATGAATTAAAAATATATTCTATTAAAAATGTATCTTTTAATATTTGATAATAATTTGAGGTTTCTTCAAAAAAACTAATAAAAACTGTTAATATTGGAATTAATACGCCTATAGATACCAATAAAGATGAGAGAGCCCAAACATTTAAATTCTTTAGCATTAGTGGTCTTATAATATAAAAAAAACTTTTTAATATAATTTTACTTTGATGCAGAAAGGTATTTTAATGTATTTTCAGGTGTTGTTTCTGTATACGGGTCATCATCTGAGCCTGAATTATTAATTCCAGGCTCTTGCCACCATTTTTCAACAATACCGTCATTAATAACTGCCATGTATCTCCAACTTCTTTGGCCAAAACCATCATGGTCTTTAGAGATTAACATTCCCATATATTTTGTAAAAATTCCCGATCCATCTGGTATTACTTTAACGTTAGAAATGCTCATTTTTTTTGCCCAAGCATTCATGACATATGAGTCGTTTACTGAGCAGCAATAAATTTCGTCTATACCTAGTTTTTTTAATTCAGCAGCGTGTTTTTCGAATCCAGGTAATTGTTGTGAGGAACAAGTTGGTGTAAAAGCTCCAGGCAAACTAAATAAAATTACTCTTTTGTTTTTAAAAAAATCATCAGTAGACTTGTTTGTCCACTTTCCACCAATCGCGCATGCAATTTCATTATCTGAGGTATCACCCTCTCTAACTCTAAAAGTTACTTTTGGAATTTTAAATCCTTCAATCATAATTTTTTAATGCCCACGACAATTTTTAGGAAAGGGTAAATATCCTAAAGGAGAGTGACGTGGGCACCGTCTAGAAAAAAATATATCATCATTTAAAAGGAGTGAGGATGTCTAGAGCCTCGTCTTTATTAAGTTCTGATAGTTTTCTATTATTTATTTTTCTTTTAATTTTTTCACACTCTGACGAGCATGGCTCACATGTTATCTGACCAGCGCGTGAACCATCTCCATCAGAAAATTTATTTAAATTAAAAGTAAATAAATTCTTTTTCACTTTGATGTTATTTCCAACCAGCAGCTGTCATTACTTCTAAAGCATCAGCTTGATTTTTTCCATAACTAGAAACTTTAGTTACTAGATCTTGTTTAAAATCTAACCCTAAATTATTTACCACTAATGGACTTGGAGAAACACCTCCTATCATTGGAAACTCAAAGGTATTATTTGTAAAGTGTTCTTGAGATTCTGCTGATAGTAAAAAGTCAACAAGTGCAATCGCATTTGCCTTATTTGGCGCTCCCTTGACTAAAGCAGCACAACTAATATTCATATGAGTGCCTCTGTCGTTTTGATTAGGGAAAAATGCTTTTACCTTTTTAGCAGCTTCTTGTTGCTCTGCGCCTTTGTTACCAGACAACATAAGTGCTAAATAATAAGTGTTTGCTACAGCAATATCTGCTTCTCCTGCAGCAACAGCCATAATTTGAGCTCTGTCATTACCTTTGGGCTCTCTCGCCATGTTAGCAACAACACCTTTTGCCCATTCAGCTGTAGCTTTTTTTCCATTATTTTCTATTAATGAAGCTACTAGAGACTTATTGTAAATATTGCTTGATTTTCTTATGACTAATCTACCTTTCCATTTTGGATCAGCTAAACCTTCGTAAGTTAAACCAGATAGTTCTGCACCACTTACTCTCTCAGGTGAGTAATAAATTATTCTTGCTCTTTTTGCTACTCCAACCCATTTGTTAGTTCTGAAGTTTTTTGGAACAGACGCTCTTATTGTTTCAGATGACAAACCACGCTGAAGCAAACCTTTGGCATCCATTGCGCCACATCTTCCTGCATCTGCAGTAATATAAAGATCAGCTGAAGAATCAACTCCTTCTTCGGCTATTCTTTTTTCTAAAGCTCCTGATTTACCATTAATTAAATTTACTTTAATTCCTGTAGCTGCTGTGAATTTGTCATACATTTCAGCATCAGCCTTATAGTGTCTTGCATTGAATACATTCACCTCATTTGCAACAGCAAAAGCTGAAGCAAATAAAGATATTATCAATGCTAAAATTGATAATTTTTTCATTAATCTCCTTATTTCAACGTTTAATTTGAGAATGATAACTATTCGCAATGCGAATGATTATCAATCGCAATAGTGTCGCAGGTAAGGTTTTTAATGTATTTCAATGATTTTTGGGAAATTTCTATTTCCAGTCGCCGATTTTGCTAAACAAGAAGTTTCTAAAAGCTTGGACTCTTGCTGTATTTTTTAAAGATTGTGGGTAAACAAAGTGAGCTTCGGTTATAGGTCCTTCTACTTTTGGCAGTACTTTAATTACATTGTTTGAATTTGATACAAGATATTCAGGAAGTGCTGCCAATCCTACACCAGACTCAACTGCTAACAAAAGTCCCATTACACTATTTACTTTCATGATTGTTTTTCTCTTTTTACCATCGTGCATACCAATTTTTAAAGCCCAATCAGGGTTATAAACTGGAGAAGGAGCACCTTTTCCAAAAGAAATAAATTTATGTTTATTTAAGTCACCTATTGTTTTTGGCATTCCATTTTTTTCTAGGTACTTATTTGATCCATAAATATAGTACTTAATATCAACTAATTTTTTCTGAATATAGTTAAGCTGTTTTGGTCTTCTCATGAAAATACCAATATCAGCTTGTCGAGTACTTAAATCTAATTCTTTGTCATCAAAAACTAACTCTATTTCAATCTCAGGATTTAATCTCATAAATTCTTGAATTCTAGGTGTTAACCAGTGAGTACCAAAACTTCTTACTGTTGTTATGGTTAATTTTCCTGTTGGTTTATTCTTTTGATCACCTAGAGATGTTTCGACTTCTTTAAGTTTACTAATTACTTCATGGGCTGTTTTAAAAACATATTCACCGTTTTCTGTAAGAGTTAATCCTCGTGCATGCCTTTCAAAGAGTTGTACTTTTAAATCTTGCTCTAAAGATTGTATCTGTCTACTAATTGCAGATTGGCTTAGATTTAAATTTACAGTGGCATTTGTAAAGCTTCCAGCTTCCGCTACTGCATGAAAAATTTTTAATTTATCCCAATCCATTATTTACTTAAATCAACTAATACTCTTCCAGCAATTTCACCTTTTAAAATTTTTGGATAAGTTTCAACTAATTCCTCCAAACTAACAGTTAAAACTGATTTTTCAATTAAATCAAAATCAATTAATTTAGATGCTTCACCCCAAATAAATTCTCTTCTTTTAATACTACAATTTGCAGAGTCCATTCCCCAAACCTTAATTCCTCTTAACATAAATGGGAGTAAATTAGTGTTAAGCTCATTGCTATTTGCATTACCACATACCGCTATAATTCCATTTGGCTTTGTTTGTGCTATTGCATTTGCTAAAATTTTTCCACCAACTGTATCAACTACTCCATCCCACAAACCCTTATCTATTGGTCTTGGATCTTTATCAAATTCAGCCCTATTTATAATGTTTTTAGCACCTAAGGATTTTAAATACTCAGACTTAGAGTCTTTTCCACTAACTGCAGTAACGTTGTAACCTAATTTAGTTAAAGCCATAACTGCTAAACTGCCAACTCCACCTGTTGCACCAGTTACCAAAACATCATTAACTTTTTCTCCTAACAAAATACTTTCTCTTGCTTGAATAGCAAATGCACTCATTAAAGAAGTTAAACCTGCTGTTCCTAAAATCATTGCTTGTTTGCTGGTTAAACTATTTGGTTTTTTAACTAAAAAATCTCCACTTACTTTTGCAATTTGTGAAAACCCTCCAAAAAAAACTTCTCCCACTCTAAAACCAGTAAGAATTACTTCATCACCTTCTTTAAATTTTGAATTATCGCTTTTAATAACAGTTCCAGAAAAATCTATTCCTGGAATATGAGGATATTCTTTAACTAATCTTCCTCCATTCTTTAGAATCATTCCATCTTTATAGTTTAAATCTGAATAATCTACTTTTACAGTAACATCTCCGTGTTTTAAGAAACTTTTATCTAAAGATTTTACTTCACGCGAAAAATTTTCGCCTTCTTGGTTAAGGACTATCGCTTTGAATTGATCAGACACACTAATCTTTTAACGTAGTGCTGATAAATCGTAAATATCTATTTTGATAACTCAAATCTTCTTTGAATTGACCTAAGTAAAAATTAGTCACTGT
>QCGU01000025.1 GCA_003278165.1 Pelagibacteraceae bacterium AG-390-A02 | reverse complement strand
GATTGTGTTTCTTCATCATTTAAAAAAAGATCTAAGCAATCAATAAAATTTGTACCATTGATTGGATCACCTCCAATTCCAATGCAAGTTGACTGCCCTAATCCATTTTCAGTTGTTTGAGCAACTGCTTCATATGTTAAAGTTCCAGATCTTGAAACAATACCAACTGTACCTCTTTTGTGAATATTACCAGGCATAATTCCAATTTTACATTCATCTGGAGTTATAATTCCTGGACAATTTGGACCTATAAGTCGGCTATTAGATCCATCTAATTTTTTTCTAACCTTAAGCATATCTTGAATTGGAATTCCTTCAGTAATACAAACAATTAATTCAACAGATGCATTGATAGCTTCTATAATTGCTGCGGCGGCAAATTTTGCAGGCACATAAATCATAGTGGCGTCTGCCCCAACGGCATCTTTGGCTTCAGATACAGAATTAAATACAGGTCTATCTAAATGCTTTTGACCTCCCTTTTTAGGAGTAACACCTCCTACTAAATTTGTTCCATATTTTATTGCTTGCTCTGAATGGAAAGTTCCATGCGCACCCGTAAAACCCTGACAGATTACTTTTGTTTTTTTATTAACTAATACTGACATTTATTTAATTGCCTCTACAATTTTTTTAGCAGCATCATCTAAATTTTCTGCTGAGATTAATTTTAAACCTGAATTATCTAAAATTTCTTTTCCCTCTTTAAAATTTGTTCCTGCAAGACGAACTACCAAAGGTACACTAATATTTATTTCTTTTGCAGCATCCACAACTCCTTGTGCGAGTACATCACATCTCATTATTCCCCCAAAAATATTTATTAAAATTCCCTTAACATTTTTGTCTGAAAGAATAATTTTAAATGCTGCAGAAACTTTTTCTTTTGAAGCTCCACCCCCAACATCTAAGAAATTAGCTGGTTCTTTACCATATAATTTAATGATATCCATAGTTGCCATTGCTAACCCTGCTCCATTAACCATACATCCAATACTTCCATCTAACTTGATATAAGCTAAATCATGTTTGCTTGCTTCAATCTCAGTTGGATCCTCTTCATTTAAATCTCTTAATTCTTGAATTTCAGGGTGTCTAAATAATGCGTTTGAGTCGAAATTAACTTTTGCATCTAAACAAACGATCTTTCCCTCTTTTGTTAAAATTAAAGGATTTACCTCAACCATATTTGCATCTGTACTAATAAACATTTTATAAATTGATTTGATTAGTGAAATTGCTTGATCTTTAGCATCACTGTTTAAATCAAAAATTTTAATTACTGACTCACAATCTGAGTCTGATATTTCTTCAGCTATATCAACTTTAGTTGTAATAATTTTTTCTGGATTTGAACTTGCTACTTCTTCAATATCCATTCCACCTTGATCACTTGAAATAAATGCAATCTTTGAACTCGCTCTATCAACTAAACATGATAAATAGAATTCTTTTTCTATATTAGAGGATTCTTCAACGTATAATCGCTTAACTTCTCTGCCTTCTGGTCCAGTTTGATGGGTTACCAGTGTTTTACCAAGCAGCTCATTTGCTGAATTTTTTAATTCTTCAAGTGTATTTAGAATTTTAACTCCTCCAGCTTTACCTCTACCACCAGCGTGAATTTGAGCCTTTAAAACATACTTTTCAGTTTTTAAATTTTTTGCTTTTTCAATCAAGTCATCAACATTTGTTGAAAAAACTCCTGCTGGAACTATTGCTCCATATTTCTTTAAAATTTCTTTTGCTTGGTGCTCGTGAATATTCATTATTATTTTGAAAGATCTGGATCTATTTTAGATGCAGCTTCCCAAAGAGCTTTAACAGCATCAATAGAGTGCATAAACTCTTTGTTTTCTTTTTCATCTAAATCCACTACTTCAATTTTCTCAACACCGTCTTTACCAATTACAACTGGTACTCCTGCATAAACATTTTCTACTCCGTACTCGCCATTTAACTGCACTGCACAAGGTAATAATTTTTTTTCATCTTTTAAATATGATTCAGCCATTTGAACTCCTGATGCTGCAGGTGCGTAAAAAGCAGAACCTTTTTCTAAATACTTAACGATTTCTGCTCCTCCGTCTCTAGTTCTTTGATTGATTTCTTCAACTCTCTCTTGAGAAATCTTTCCCTCTTTAACAAGATCTAATAGAGGTTTGCCAGATACTTTTGTAAATCTTGGCATTGGAACCATAGTATCTCCATGACCACCCATAACCATTGCTTCAATCTCTCTTACAGGCACACCAAACTCTAAAGATAAAAATAATTTAAATCTTGAGCTATCTAAAATTCCTGCCATACCGACAACTTTATTTGCAGGCAAACCTGAAAACTTTTGAAACGCCATAACCATTACATCTAAAGGGTTGGTGATACAAATTACAAAGGCATTCGGCGCATTTTCTTTTACTCCTTGAGCTACCTGTTTTATAATTTTTAAATTTATACCAAGAAGATCATCCCTACTCATTCCTGGCTTTCTAGGAACCCCTGCAGTAATTATGATAACATCAGAATCTTTAATATCTTTATAATCGTCTGTACCTGATAATTTTACATTAAATCCATCAACAGATGATGATTGAGCTATATCTAAAGCCTTTCCTTTAGCTATTCCACTTGCAACATCAAATAAAACAACTTCATCAACAAGCTCTTTTATTCCGATTAAATGTGCTAGTGTTCCACCTATTTGGCCTGCGCCAATTAAAGCTATTTTTTTCATTTATTTCCTCTTATTTCATTGTTGGCATTACAAATTCTGCGTTTGTACGCACACCTGAAGGCCATCGTGATGTTACTGTTTTAAGCTTAGTATAGAATTTTATTCCTTCCATCCCATGCATGCCGCTATCTCCAAATAATGATCTTTTCCAGCCACCAAAACTATGAAAGGCCATAGGAACTGGGATTGGAACATTAATACCAACCATTCCTACTTGAATTTTACTAGCAAATGTTCTGCCTGCATCACCATCTCTAGTATAAATGCTTACTCCGTTTCCGTATTCATGATCATTGATTAGTTTTGCAGCTTCTTCAAAAGTTTTAACTCTAACTACAGATAGAACAGGACCAAAAATTTCTTCTTTATAAATTCTCATGTCTTTATTAACGTGATCAAATAAACAACCACCAATATAAAATCCATTTTCATAACCTTGGAGCTTTAAGTTTCTTCCATCAACAACTAATTTTGCTCCCTCTTCAACTCCTAAATCAACATAACTTTTTACTTTTTCTAAATGCTCTTTTGTAACTAGAGGTCCCATCTCTGAAGTTTTATCCATACCAGGTCCTACTTTTAAGGCTTCTGCTTTTTTAGAAAGTCTTGAGACAAGTTCATCACCAATATCTCCTACAGCAACAGCAACGGATTGAGCCATACATCTTTCACCTGCAGATCCATAAGCTGCACCCATCAAGCCATTTACTGCACCATCCAAATCACAATCTGGCATAACCACTAAATGATTTTTTGCTCCTCCAAGTGCTTGTACTCTTTTTTCATTTTTAGCTGAATTTTCGTAAATATATTTTGCAATTGGAGTAGATCCAACAAAGCTTACAGCTTTAATATTTTTATTTTCTAAAATTGCATCAACAGCTTCTTTATCGCCATTAACTACATTTAATACTCCCTCGGGTAATCCAGCTTCACTCATTAACTCAGCTAATCTAATTGGACATGAAGGATCTTTTTCTGAAGGTTTTAATATAAATGTATTTCCGCAAGCAATTGCTATTGGAAACATCCACATAGGTACCATTGCTGGAAAATTAAATGGAGTAATTCCAGCTACTACCCCTAAAGGTTGTCTCATTGACCAACTGTCAACATTTGTGCCAACATTCTCTGAATATTCGCCTTTTAACAAATGAGGAATTCCACAAGCAAACTCTACTACTTCAAGCCCTCTTGTTAAAGATCCTCTAGCATCCTCAAAAACTTTTCCGTGTTCTGATACTATTAGCTTTGTTAACTCATCAGAGTTTTTTTCTATTAATTCTTTAAATTTAAATATTATTCTTGCTCTTTGTAGAGGAGGTTTTGCAGACCAAGTTTCAAATGCTTTTTTGGCTGCCTCTACAGCTTGATCTAAATCAGATTTACTTGCGAGTCTTACCTCTGATTCCTGTTCTCCTGTTGCAGGATTAAATACTTTTCCTTTTCTATTAGATGAACCTGGAATTATTTTTCCATTAACGAAGTGCTCTATTAAATTCATGAATACGGTCTTTTAAATCAAAAAAACTTAATAGTCTATTTAAACATTGGCCGTAGCTAACATTTTTTTAATTTCTGCAATTGCTTTTGCTGGATTTAGGCCTTTAGGACAAGCATTTGTACAATTTAAAATAGTATGACATCTGTAAAGTTTTAATTCATCTGCAACTTTTTTTAATCTTGCTTTTCTCTCTTCATCTCTACTATCAACGATCCATCGGTATGCTTGTAGAAGGACTGCTGGACCTAAATATTTATCTCCATTCCACCAATAACTTGGACAAGATGTTGAACAACATGCACACATAATACATTCATAAGCACCATCAAGTTTTGCTCTATCTTCTTGGGATTGATAAATTTCTGTTGTTTCTTTTTTGGAATTATTTTTTAGCCAAGGTTCAATAGATTGATACTGTTTATACAAACCATCTAAATCACCAATTAAATCTCTTTTTACTTTCAAGTGCGGTAGCGGATATATATCTATGTCCCCATCAATTTCTGAATGTGGAGTTGTGCACGCTAAACCATTTTTGCCACCCATGTTCATAGCACAAGAACCACAAACTCCATGAGCACAAGATCTTCTATATGCTAATGTTGGATCAATTTCGTTTTTAATTTTATTTAAAATATCCAAAACTTTTGAAGGACAGTTATCCATATCAACTTCATAAGTATCAATTCTAGGATTTTCCTCAGTAGAGGGATCCCATCTATAAACATTTACTTTTCTAAGATTTTTAGAACCTGTTTTATCTTTAAAATATTTACCTTTTTTGACTTCAGAATTTATTGGCAAATTCAATTGTACCATTAGTATACCCGCTCTTGTGGTGGGAAATATTGAACCTCATTGGTCAAAGTTGACTTGTGAACTGGTCTGTAACTAATTTTTGTATTTTTTCCATCACACCAAGCTAGGGTATGTTGCATAAACTTTTCATCATCTCTTTTTGGATAATCGTCCCTTGCATGCGCTCCTCTGCTTTCTTTTCTGTGATATGCAGATTCTACTGTCGTTACTGCTTGTCTAATTAAATTATCAAATTCTAAAGTTTCAACTAAATCGGTATTAAACACTAAAGATCTGTCTTTAACAGAAATAGAGTCCATTCCATCATAAGTTTTTCTAATATGATCAACACCTTCTTTTAAATTTTTTTCTGTTCTAAATACTGCGCATTTAGATTGCATTGTTTTTTGCATTGAAAGCCTAAGCTCTGCAGTACTATTACTTCCATCTGCATTTCTTAACTTATCAAACCTATCTAAACATTTTTGGGTCTCAGACTCAGGTATCTCTTCATGAGGAGTTCCAGGTTTAACTAATTCTGCCGCTCTTTTTGCTGCTGCTCTTCCAAATACTACTAAATCAATTAGTGAATTAGAACCAAGTCTATTTGCACCATGAACAGAAACACATGCTGCCTCTCCTATAGCCATCAGACCTGGAACAGTTTTCTCTGAACCATTAACAGTTAAAACTTCAGCTTTATAATTTGTTGGAATTCCTCCCATATTATAATGAACTGTTGGTACAACTGGTATAGGCTCTTTAGTTACATCTACATTTGCAAACAATCTTGCAGCATCAGTAATTCCTGGAAGTCTACTTTCAATAATATCTTTATCTAAATGACTTAAGTTTAAATTAACATGATCTTGATCTTTTCCTACACCTCTTCCTTCATTTATTTCAATAGACATTGATCTACTAACAACATCTCTTGATGCTAGATCTTTTGCATTTGGAGCATATCTTTCCATAAATCTTTCACCCTTAGAGTTTGTTAAATAACCACCCTCTCCTCGAGCACCTTCTGTTATTAATGTGCCATGACCATATATTCCTGTTGGATGAAATTGAACAAACTCCATATCCTGAAGGGGTAATCCGGCTCTTAAAACCATTGCATTTCCGTCTCCTGTACAAGTATGTGCAGAAGTAGCTGAATAATAAACCTTCCCATATCCACCAGTTGCTATAATTACAGTATGTGCTCTGAATCTATGGATTGTTCCATCATTTAAATTCCAAGCAATTAATCCCTTACACGCTCCATCTTTCATTAAAAGATCTAATGCAAAATACTCAATAAAAAATTCAGTGTTATGTTTTAAGGCCTGTCCATAAAGTGTATGAAGAATTGCATGACCAGTTCTATCTGCAGCAGCACATGTTCTTTGTACAATTCCGTTTCCATAATTTTTTGTCATTCCACCAAAAGGTCTTTGATAGATTTTTCCTTCTTCAGTTCTACTAAATGGAACTCCATATTTTTCTAATTCTAAAACTGCTTTTGGAGCTTCTTTACATAAATATTCAATACTATCTTGATCTCCTAACCAATCTGCACCTTTGACCGTATCGTACATGTGCCATCTCCAGTCATCTTCTCCCATGTTTCCAAGCGCAGCTGAGATGCCTCCTTGTGCAGCAGATGTGTGACTTCTAGTTGGAAATACTTTTGAAATACAGGCTGTTTTCAATCCAGCTTCACTCAATCCAACAGCAGCTCTCAAGCCAGATCCACCAGCTCCTAAGACAACTACATCATATTCATGATCTATAATATTATAAGCGCTCATTATTTTAGATTAAGTAAAATTATTATTGTTAATAATGGTATGATTATAGCAGAAATATAGAGAAGTCTGTTTGCGACATATTTGGTTTTTTCGTTGGAAATATAGTCCTCAAAAACCTCACTAATACTTAAAGCAGAAAAAAAATAAGCAAAAATTAAAAATATACTAAATATAAACTTATTTGTTTTATTTGAAAAAAAACTAACTACTTCAGAATAATCTCCATCATAAATTGATATGAAATTAATTATAAACCAAAACATTAAAGGGACTAAAATTATTGATGACAATTTTAAAAATACCCATTTTTTTGTAGCTAAATTCATATTAAAAAAAATTTTTTCCAATTATGTAAAATAAAATTGTTAAAATTAATGAACCAAAGATCACCATCAAACCTGTGATACGAGTAGTCTTTAGTTCGTAGCCATGACCCATATCCATAATTAAATGTCTAATTTCACTGAGAATTTGAAAACTAAAAGACCAAGTTAATCCTATTGCAACAAATTTTCCAAGAAACGAATTCAAAAAAAGATTTATCAAATCATATTTAGGTTCTCCTAAAACTAACCAAGAGGCCCAGACGCAAACTAAAGTTATTGCTGTGATATTAATTATTCCAGTAATTCTATGTGAAATAGATACAAGTGATGATATGTGCCATCTATAAATTTGTATATGAGGAGAAAGAGGTCTTTTACTTTCCATAAAAATTATTTTTTATTAATGTCTCCGCAATTTCAACTGCATTTAAGGCTGCACCTCTAAGTAAGTTATCTGATACAATCCACATATTTAAACAATTCTTTTTAGTCTTATCCTCTCTAATTCTAGAAATAAATGTCTCATCTTTTCCTGTCGCTTCAAGTGGAGTTGAATATCCTCCATCTTTTCTCTCATCAATTACTTTGCAGCCTTCCATTTTTTCAAGACATTCTTTAATTTGATCAATTGTAAATTCTTTTTCTAATTCTAAATTTACAGCTTCAGAATGAGAAACTAAAACAGGTACTCTTACACAAGTTGCTGATAGTTCAATATTTTGATCTAAAATTTTTTTAGTCTCATTAGTCATTTTTAATTCCTCTTTTGTATATCCATCATCAGCAAAAACATCGATATGTGGAATTAAGTTAAATGAAATTTGTTTAGTAAAATTTTTTGACTCAATTTTTTTGTTTTCTAATGCTAGTTTTGTCTGTTCAACTAATTCGTCCATTGGTGCTTTGCCTCCACCAGATACAGATTGATAAGTAGCTACAACAACTCTTTTTATTTTAAATAATTCATGAATTGGTTTTAGTGGTAAAACTAATTGTGCAGTTGAGCAGTTAGGGTTAGCAATAATATTTTTTTTTATATTTTTTAAGTCATCAGCATTTACTTGAGGTACAATTAAAGGAACATCAGGATCCATTCTATAAAAACTAGAATTGTCTATTACAATGCTGTGATTTGCTGCTTTAGAGGCATAAGCTTCTGAAATTTTTCCACCTGCTGCAAAAAAAGTAATTTTTGCTTTTGAAAAATCAAAAGTCTCTAAATTTTCAACTTCTATATCTTTACCTTTAAAATTAATTTTTGAACCAGCACTTCTTGCAGATGCAACTAAATAAACTTCCGAAATAGGTAAATTTTTCCTCTCAAGCACTTCTAGTACTTTTCTTCCAACATTGCCTGTGGCTCCGACTATAGCTATATTCATGATGAGGTTGTTATACTAAATGAAAGGTAAATCGCAAACTTTTCCAACGCAATTATGTCCATTTACAACAACTTTTATATTTTGCTCAGGATTCCAGTATTCTTTTTGCATCATAGCTATACCAATTACTTTTTTTAAAGTGAGGTGAATAGCAGGCAGATCTTAATTCTCCAATTACGTTGTTGTTATCATCTGTCAAATCTAGAGAGCCAGTTACACTAATTTCATTTATATCAATTTTAATACCCATTAACTTTTTGGTAATTCCGTCTTCTTTTATTTTTATTAATTTCTCCTTACCCAAAAATTTTACATCACTATCTAAATTAACATACTTATCGAAACCACACTCAAAAGGGTTATCATTGTTATCCATATCGTTTCCAAATGATAAAAGTGCACTTTCAATTCTCTCAATTAAATTAGGGCAACCAGGTTTAACATTAAATTCTTTACCAACTTCAAATAAATGATCATATAACTTTTGACCAGATTCAGTATTTTGAACATAAATTTCATAACCACCTTGCTTAGACCAACCTGATTGTGCAATTAAATGATCAACTCCTTCAAAATTAAAATAATCAAATCCAAAAAATTTTAATTTAGTAATTTTTTCACCAAATACTTTTTCCATTAACTTAAATGATTTTGGGCCTTGAACAGCCATAATGTCTACATTTGGTTCAAAGATTTTAACATCAAATTTATTTCCAATTGCTAATCCTTTTGCAAATAAAATTACATCAGAGTCTGCAATAGATATCCACCACTTCTCCTGATTTAATCTCAACACCACAGGGTCATTAATTAATCCAGCCTGGTCATCTATAATTGGACAATAATAACATCTACCATCTTTAGATTTAGATAAATCTCTACAAGTCATTAATTGAACTAATTTAGCTGAATCTTTTCCTGAAATTTCAACCTGCCTTTCTGCGGCAACATCCCAAATTTGAACATGCTCTTTTAAGTGATGATAAGAATCTTCTACAGATCCAAACGCCGCTGGTAGCAACATATGATTATAGATTGTATAAGCTGTGACACCTTGTTTTTCTATTCTTGAGGTATAAGGTGTACCTCGAAGTCTTCTAGATTTTGCTATTGAATAATTTTTCATTTTTTTAAAAATTCTAAAACCTTGTCCCGCATTTCAAAAGCTTTTTCAATCATAATCATATGTCCACATCCTTCAATTACATGAACAGTTGAATTTTTGATCAATTGAGAAAATTTTTTTTCCAGAATCTAAGTTGACCATTTTGTCTAAAGAACCAAAAACAAACATTGACGGAACTTCGATAGATCCAGCTGCAGTTGATCCATTTTTATAATTATTACAAGCTATAAGATCCACAGCAAGTATTTCACTTATATCTTTTGGGGATTGAATAATTCTTTCAACTGGATTTCCACCTATAAATTTTTTTGAACCCTCATATCCCCACTTCATCATTAATTTTACTGCATCAGAATCTCCGTTTTCTGCAAGCTCAATCAAATCAGGATGAACAGGCATTTTATTAGATCCACCTATAAAAACTAATTTTTTTTAATCTTTCATTGTATCTATGAGAATACTCAAGTATTTCTAGACACCCCTGTGAGTGACCAACTAAAATTAAACTTTTAAGACCTAAAGTATCAAATACAAGTTCCAACCACTCTGCTATTTCTTCAATAGTTTTTTAAACATGGGCCTTCAGAATTTCCATGCCCTGGTAAATCAATAGATAATACATTGAAATTATTGTTAGAAAAAAATTGCTCACTCAATGACCAAACAATATGTGATAAGCCACTTCCATGAAGAAAAACAATGGTATCTTTGTTTTTATCTATACCTTTACCGTTGTCTGAAGCAAAAATACTTTTATTTTCGATCTCAAATATCAATTAAATTCCTAAACTCTTTTTCTCAGTTCAAACTTCTGTATTTTTCCAGTTGATGTCTTAGGTAGTTCACAAAAAACAACCTTTTTAGGAACTTTAAATCCAGCTAAAGTTTCTTTACAGAAATCAATTAATTCTTTTTCAGTAACAGGCTTATCTTGAACCATCTCTATAAAAGCACAAGGAACCTCCCCCCATTTTTCATCTGGTTTAGCAACTACGGCTGCTATTGAAACTGAAGGATGTTTAGATAATGTATTCTCAATTTCTATTGATGAAATATTTTCTCCACCTGAAATAATAATATCCTTAGATCTATCTTGAATTTTTACATACCCATCAGGAAACATAACTGCCAAGTCACCACTATGAAACCATCCATTCTTCATTGCTTTGTCAGTAGCTTCTTTGTCTTTAAAGTAACCTTTCATTACCACATTTCCTCTAATCATTATCTCACCGATAGTTTTTCCATCTTTAGGAACTTCTTTCATCGTCTCTGGATCTAAAACTGTTACTCCTTCTGTATTAGGATACCTTACTCCTTGTCTAGCTTTAATCTCATTTTGTCTATCCTCATCTAAGTCGTTCCATCCATCATTCCACGCACATTGAGTAACATGACCATATGTTTCGGTAAGACCATAAACATGCATAACCTCAAACCCAAGCGATTTCATTTTTTTAAAAATAATACTTGGAGGAGGTGCTCCAGCAGTTAAGACGTAAACTTTATGTTTTAATTTTTTTTTATCACTTTCAGGAGCTCCTGTTATCATGTTCAAAACTATCGGTGCTCCTCCAAAATGAGTAATGTCATATTTATCAATAAGTTCAAAAATTTTCTTAACATCAATATTTCTTAAGCAAATTGTTCTTCCATTTAACATTGGAACTGTCCATGGATAGCACCAGCCATTACAATGAAACATAGGCACAACTGTTAAAAAGTTTAAACGATTAGGCATGTTCCAAGCAACAGTACTTCCTGTAGACATTAAGTACGCACCTCTATGATGATAGACAACACCTTTAGGATTGCCAGTTGTACCTGAAGTATAACTTAAAGATATTGCTTGCCATTCATCATCAGGCATTTTCCAATCAAAGTTCTCATCTCCGGTATTTAAAAAACTTTCGTATTCTAAATCTCCAATTTTTTCTAATTTTGATTGATCAGCATGTTTGTCATTAATATCTATAACGGTGATTTCTTTATTTAAATTTTTTAAAGCTTTTTTTACTTCTACATGTAATTGTCTATCTACTACCAATACCTTTGCATCACTGTGATTTAAAATATAATTAATTGTATTAGCATCTAATCTTATATTTATTGTGTTTAAAACAGCTCCTGTCATTGGAACTGAATAATGCGCTTCAAATATTTCGGGAGTATTAAAAGCTAAAAAAGATACCGTATCTCCTTTTTTGATACCAATTTTAGAAAGTGCGCTAGCAAACTTTACCGCTCTTTTATATACTTCATTCCAAGTATAGCTTCTATCCTCATAAACTATAGCTTCATAATCAGGATAAACATCTTTGGCTCTTTGCAAAAATGTTAATGGTGTTAATGGAACGTG
>QCGU01000024.1 GCA_003278165.1 Pelagibacteraceae bacterium AG-390-A02 | reverse complement strand
ATTGGTTCAAATGGAGGTACCGTTTGGAGTTATTTTTGCTTACTTTATGCTTAAAGAGAAACCAACTTTAAGAGCATTAATTGGTATTTGTATAGCATTCATTGGTGTTTATGTTTTAATTGGCTCACCAAATTTAGATGGAAAAATTATTGGTATTGGATTGACGATATTAGGCTCTGCTATTTGGGCTCTTGGACAAGTAATGGTGAAACCTTTAAGTAAAGAAATAAATCCTTTAGCATTGGTTGCTTGGATGGCATTATTTTCTGGTCCGATTTTAATATTATTGTCAGCAATCATAGATGGAAATACTATAAATTATATTACTAACGCAAAAATTGATCATTGGATAATTGCAATTTACATTGGTTTTATAATGCAGCCAGTTACATATGGTTGCTTTTATTATGTGATAAAAAATAATCCAATTTATAAAGTTCTACCTATTGTAACCATGGGAATTCCACCAACAGGATTATTGGCTGCAATTTTTCTTTTAGGAGAAGAGCCAACTCAAGAATTATTCATTGGTGGGACAATAATAATTATTGGTGTCATATTAATAGTTTTTACAAAAAATAAAAAAGAAGAGGTAAAACAATGAAGATAGGTTTTATAGGTTTAGGAAATGTAGGTGCTAAACTAGCAGGAAGCTTATTAAGAAATGGTTTTGATCTAACTGTAAAAGACATAGATCAAAATTTAACAGATCAATTTAAAAATTTAGGTGCTAAAGTTGCATACTCTGGAAAAGAGCTTGCAGAACAAGTCGATCTTATAATTACTTCTCTACCATCTCTAAAGGTAAGTGCAGAAGTAATGGAAGCAGAGAACGGAGTGCTTGAAGGACTTTCTGAAAATAAAATCTGGCTTGAAATGAGTACTACTGATGAGGCTGAAGTAAAAAGAATTGGTGAAAAAGTATTTGCAAAAAATGCTACCCCTTTAGATGGTCCTGTTAGTGGGGGTTGTCATAGAGCTGCTACAGGAAATATTGCAATTTTTGTTGGAGGTGAGAGAAAAGCATTTGAAAAAGTTCTGCCTGTTTTAACAGTAATGGGTAGAAAAGTTTTGCATACTGGTGAGTTAGGTACAGCAAGTACTCTTAAGGTAATTACAAATTATTTAGCTTCAGTACATTTGGTAGCATTAGGAGAAGCTTGGACAGTTGCTAAAAAATCTAACCTAGATCTTGAAAAAACATTTAAAGGAATTGCTGCATCATCAGGAAATTCGTTTGTTCACGAAACAGAAAGTCAGGTAATTTTAAATGGATCTTATAATATAAACTTTACTATGGATTTAGTTTTAAAAGACACGGGTTTATTTGATGATTTAGCAAAAAAATTGAATGCCCCACTCGATATATCTCCAAAAATAGTTGAAATATTTAAAGATGGACAAAAAAAATATGGGTCTAGAGCTTGGTCTTCTATGATTGTAAAAAGAATGGAAGATTTAAACAACATTGATTTTAGAGCAAAAGGTTTTCCAGAAGAATTGATTGACAACGAACCAGAGGAAAAAGGATATGAAATATAAAAAATATGCTAAGATTAAAAAATGTTAGATAAGCGAAAATTTTATATAAATGGTGAATGGGTTGATCCAGTTAAAAAAAACGACTTTGAAGTAATTAACCCATGTAATGAAGATCCTTGTGCAATTATTTCATTAGGATCAAAAACAGACACAGATAATGCTGTTAAAGCTGCAAAAACTGCATTTGAAACATGGAAAGAAACAAGCAAAAAACAAAGATTGGATTTACTCGAAAAATTACTAGTAGTTTATAAAAAAAGGTTTGGAGAAATGGCAGAGGCTATTTCGCTAGAAATGGGCGCACCAATGGATTGGGCTACAGATGTTCAAACTGGATCTGGGCAAACACACCTAGAAGATTTTATTTTAAGACTTAAAGACTTTGAGTTTGATGAACATTTTGATCAAAAATCAAATAACCATATTTATTATGAACCAATCGGAGTTTGTGGACTAATTACCCCATGGAATTGGCCAATAAACCAAATCGCTCTCAAAGTAGTTCCTGCCTTTGCAACTGGATGCACGATGATATTGAAGCCTTCAGAAATAGCACCAATATCAGCAATGCTATTTGCAGAAATGATTGATGAAGTTGGATTTCCTAAAGGTGTTTTTAATTTAGTGAATGGAGATGGTGTTGGCGTTGGAACTCAAATTTCAAGTCATCCTGATATTGATATGGTTTCTTTTACAGGTTCAACAAGAGCTGGGAGATTAATTTCAAAAAATGCAGCTGAAACAATTAAAAGAGTTTGTTTAGAACTTGGAGGCAAAGGTGGAAATATAGTTTTTGCGGACAGTTATAAAAATGCAGTTCGAGATGGTATCAGAAATGTAATGAGTAATTCAGGTCAATCCTGTGATGCACCTACAAGAATGCTTGTTGAAAAATCTATTTACCA
The DNA here is from genome assembly GCA_003278165.1 of Pelagibacteraceae bacterium AG-390-A02. Lineage (GTDB taxonomy): Bacteria > Pseudomonadota > Alphaproteobacteria > Pelagibacterales > Pelagibacteraceae > Pelagibacter. Next base: position 10,221 of record QCGU01000024.1, on the reverse strand, counting down.
AAGAGCTGTGGATGAAGCAGTTGATGAAGCAAACAAAATAGGAGTTGATCAAGCCTCTAAAAAAGGAAATCACATTGGACCTGTAATTTCAAAAACTCAGTATGATAAAATTATAAATTTAATTGAAAGTGGAATTAAAGAGGGAGCAACGTTAGCTGCAGGAGGTCCTGAACTACCTAATGGATTAAATAAAGGCTATTTTATTAAACCCACAATTTTCACAAATGTTACAAATGAGATGAGAATAGCAAAAGAAGAAATTTTTGGTCCAGTTCTATCTATTATTCCATTTGAAACTGAAGATGAAGCAGTAAACATTGTTAATGACACTTCATATGGTTTAGGAAATTATTTACAAACTGATGACAGAGAAAAAGCTCATAGAGTTGCAAAAAAATTAAGATCAGGTTGTGTTTACATCAATGGTAATGCAGCTGACGCCGGCACTCCGTTTGGGGGATATAGGCAATCAGGAAATGGAAGAGAAGGTGGAGTATGGGGCCTTACAGAATATCTTGAAGTAAAAACTGTTACAGGTTGGAAGAATTAATACTTTTAAATTCTAGCATATCTTCAAAAGTACACATTTCAGGTTTTTCAAGAGTTAGTTTTGGAAAACTTTTGCTGAAATCAAAAAATAATTTTTTATTAAATTCAATTAAATTTTTTATTTCAGTTTGATTAAGTTCTCTTAATATATAAGCTAAAGTAATATGGAAAGTGTATCTTTGATGATTTTCAAATTTAATTTTTAACAAACTGCTTAGTTCATCTCTACAATTTCTTAATATTTTTTCATCCTTTTCAGAGAATGATTCTAAAATAATACTGTAACCACCAAAAAACATTTTTAATTTTAAGTTTAATTTTTCTGGAAAAATATAGTCCTTAATTCTTTTATTTAACTCAATAGCTATATTTTTATGATCCATATTAGGATCTATATTTGATGGCCAATATTTAGTGTTTTTTGTATTTAAGTTACAACAATCAAATAATGTCATATGAAAACTAGAAGGAGGTAAATAGAAATAAGTTTTTTTAGGATTAAAATTTTCTATTTTTTTTTGATAATTAATAATTTCATTAGATAAATCAGTATTAAGAGGAATGTTGCAAATTATTGTGCAGCCTGGAAATAATAAAGGATTTCCTTTGTCATCAAATTTATTTTCAGCGCCTTTTAAAGTATAACCTTCAAGTTTACCTGCTAAAAACTTTTCCTCATTATTAATTATATTTAAATCCATTTAAATAAACTAGAACCAGTTTATATTTTCTTTATCACAAAGTTCTTTTAATCTTATTGGATAATCTGTCATGATGCCATCTACACCATATTCAATCATTTTTAACATGTCGTACTCTTTATTTACAGTCCATACATTGATTGGCAAATCCTCTTGATGAGAAATATCGACAAGTTTTTTTGTAATATCTTTATGGTAGGGATGCCAAGCTTTTCCACCTTGTGATTTTATAATTTGAGGTAATTCATGATTATCAGAAAAAGGTAAAAAACTCATCCATGGAGATCTATTATAAATCGTATTTTTAATTTTCATTCCTCTTTGTTGTTGGTAAGTTAAATATGCTCTTGATATTTCAGGGAAATGATTTTTTATTTCTGTCAGTATTCTCCAATCAAATGAAGAAATAATTATTCTATTTTGCAGATTTGATTTATTTAACTCTTTGATGACCAATTTCACTGTATCCTCAGGAACTGGTGTTAAATTTTCCTCATCTGGCGTAGATTTAATTTCCAAATTTATTAATAAATTTTCAGATATATTTTTTGAGGATAATTCTAATAACTCAGAAAGTTTAGGTATCCTTTGATTTTCTAAAGTTTTTTGATTCAGAAATCTTCTTCCATATCTTGATAACTTATTAAGTGAACCAACATCATATTTTAAAATTTCATTATATGTTAAGTCAAAAATTTTAATATTTTCATCTGTTATCCAATTTCCATTTTCATCTTTAGTTAAACTTGGATCTAGCCTAAAATCATGGGTAATAACAGGTATAAGATCCTTAGAAATTAAAATATCTGTTTCGTAGGCATTAATATTATTTTCAAACAAATATTTAAAACTATCTAGTGTATTTTCTGGTAGATCGCCTCTAGCTCCTCTATGACCATAAATTTTTATATGATTTGGTTTTGCTAAAATCAAATTTAGTTTACTCTTTTGCCAGTGCTTTTATCAAAGATAAAATATTTATTTTCTTCAATATTCAAACTTAAAGTATCGCCTTTTTTTATTGTTTGGTTTCCTGGAGATCTATAACAAAAATCTTTTATATTTTTTATTTGGCCGTAAACAAGATTATCTGAGCCTAGCTGTTCTACCAATTCTACTTTTAAATTTATCAAACCATTTTCAGTTTCTATTAAATGCTCTGGTCTTATTCCCAAAGTAACCTCACCATTATAATCACTATCTATATTTTTAATCTCAAAGTTTTCTGCTGATAGCGTTTTGTTATTTAAATTAGCATCTAAAAAATTCATTTGTGGGGAACCAATGAAACCAGCAACAAATAAAGATTTTGGATTATTGTAAATTTCAATAGGAGTTCCAAGTTGTTCTATAATTCCATCATTTATAACAGCCAATCTATCTGCAAGTGTCATAGCCTCAACTTGATCGTGTGTAACAAATATACTTGTTACTCCAACTTTCTGCTGAAGTTTTTTGATTTCAAGTCTCATTTGGATTCTTAATTTTGCATCTAAGTTTGAAAGAGGCTCGTCAAATAAGAATATTTTAGGGTTTCTGACAATCGCTCTACCCATAGCAACTCTTTGTCTTTGTCCACCAGATAACATTGATGGTTTTCTTTGCAAAAAATCTGAAATTTGCAAAAGTTTAGCTGCATCATTAACTTTTTGCTCGATTGTTTCTTTGTCAATTCCTCTGTTTTTTAAACCATAAGCTAAATTATTATAAACATTCATATGTGGATATAATGCATAGTTTTGAAATACCATTGCCACATCTCTTTCTGATGGATCAACTTCATTGATTAATTTTCCATCAAGATTAATATCACCTTCAGTTATATCCTCTAGACCTGCAACCATTCTTAATAAAGTTGATTTTCCACATCCACTAGGTCCTACAAAAACCATGAACTCTCCTTCATCAACACTTAATGAAGTTTCATGTACTGCTTTTGTGCCGTTAGGGTAAATCTTAGTTACATTTTTTAAATCTAAAAAACTCATTTATTTCTCCGTTTGAATTAATCCTTTTATGAACCATTTTTGTAAAAATACCACCACTAATACTGGTGGGATCATAGACAAAATAATATAAGCAAATCTTTCTGCCGTTCTTGGTAATGCAACTCCTTCATAACTCTCTGTGTAAATAATTTTCATCCCCATTACAACAGTCCAATATTCTTCAGCAGTAGTCATAATCAATGGCCATAAATATTGGCTATATCCATAAACAAACATAAATATAAACATTGCAGCTATCATAGTTTTTGATAGTGGAACTAAGAAATCAATGAAAAAACTCCAAGCATTTGCTCCATCTAATTTTGCAGACTCTAATAGTTCATCTGGAATTGTTTTATAAAATTGTCTGAAGAAAAAAGTCGCTGTTGCTGAGGCAACTAATGGAAGAATAAGGCCTGTATACGAGTTGGTCAACCCTAAATCAGATACTATTTTATAGCTTGGAAATATTCTCACCTCCAAAGGAACAAGCAGAGTAATGAAGATCAACCAAAAAATTGGTACTGCTAATTTAAATCTATAATAAACTAAAGCGTATGCGGACATTGCTGAAATAGCTACTTTAAGTGTAGCAATTCCTAAAGCCATTATAAAACTGTTAATAAACATTTTTGCAGCGGTTACTTCCTCAGACCAACCACCTTTTTCATTTAAAACTTCATTATAGTTTCTTGAAAATTGATCACCCAAAGTAAACCTCATACCTTCTGTAAGTATAGATACATTTTCATGTGTGGAACTTGCAAAAGAAATCCAAATTGGAAGAACCATTAACAAAACTCCAATTATTAAAATAATATGAGCAACAATTTGAAGTGGTTTTATTTTCATTTATCTTGAAAAACTCCTTTAATAAAATGTTTCTGTAAAACAATTATAATTAAAATTGGTGGAACCATAGACATCATAACAAACGCAAAACGATGAACGATTGAACCTGACATCATCTTTAATCCCATAACCACAGTCCAGTATTGCTCTGAGCTTGTTACTAACAAAGGCCATAGATACTGATTATAACCAAAGACAAACATAAATATTAACATCGCTACAATCATTGTTTTTGATAATGGAACTAAAAAATCAACAAAAAATCTCCAAGTATTTGCTCCATCAAGTTTTGCTGATTCAAGTAATTCATCTGGAACAGTTTTGTAAAACTGTCTAAAAAATAATGTTGCTATCGCTGAAGCTGAAATAGGCACAATTAATCCAAAATAAGAATTTACAAGATTTAATTCGGCCATTACTGAATAAGTAGGAAAAATTCTTAACTCTAATGGAACTAAGATTGTAACAAATATTATCCAGAACAATAATGTTGCATATTTTGTTCTATAATAAACTAAAGCATATGCAGCCATTAAAGATGTAATAACAGATAATATTGCAACTCCAGTTGCCATTATGAAACTGTTTAAAAACATTTTCAAAGCAGTTATTTCTTTGAAAAAACCACCTTTGTACAACAAAACCCTCAAATAATTTTCATAAAAGCTGTCTCCTAAAAACATTTGAAGACCCTGAGTATTAATCGTTAAACCAGTATGCGTCGAGCTTGCGAAAATCATCCATACAGGAACAATCATAATTAATATTCCTATAAATAAAATAAAATGAGAAAATCCTGATGTAATAAATCTAGTCATTAATTATAATGTATTCTCCCCTCTATGTACCTAAATTGAAAAATTGTTATGACCAATACAATAAACATCATCATTATTGATTGAGCACCTGCACTTCCCAAATCTAATCCTCTAAATCCATCCATGTATGCCTTATAAACTAGAGTTCTTGTTTCACCTGATGGAGCACCTATTGTTGTGGTATCAATAATACCGAACGTATCAAAAAACGCATAAGTTATATTAATAATAATTAAAAAGAATGTTGTTGGCATTAATAACGGAAACGTAATTGTCCAAAATCTTCTAATACTATTTTTGCAGTCTATCATAGATGCTTCAATCACAGATCTTTGTATGGCTTGTAGACCTGCCAAAAAGAAAATGAAATTTGCACTAATTTGCTTCCAGGAGCCAGCAATAATTAAGTAAATATAAGAATCAAAAACACTTTCGTACCAATTAAATCCCCATAGATTATTAAACAAATGGTAAAGTAGTCCAAATCTTTCACTAAAAAAATAATTTGCCATTACACCAACAACAGCCGGAGCAATTGCATACGGCCAAATTAATAATGTTTTGTAAGCACTTTTACCATGCATAACATTGTTTGCCTGAACTGCGAGTAACAAACCAATAGAAGCTGTGATTAATGTTATTACAAAGCTATAAATAATAGTAAACTTAAATGCTATCCAATAAGCAGGATCGTCAAAGATAAATAAAAAATTATCAAACCATACAAATTGAGTTCCAAATCCAAATGCATCCTGCATTGTAAAAGCATCTCTAAAAGTTTGAATGATAGGCCAATATAAAAAAATTAACAGAATCCCTAACTGTGGAGCTAAAAATAAATATTGAGAATAGCTAGATTTAAATTGGACTTTTTTCATAAAATTTTAATTAAAGAATAAGGAGGGTAAGTTACTACCCTCCTTAATTAGATAATTGTTTATAAAGTTTTAGCAAATTGTTTTAACAATTTAGCTGCACCTTTATCCATGTTCTTCAATCCTTTTTCGATAGATATTTTGCCATTTAACATAGGCTCAACATTTTCGTAAATTACTTCACGAATTTGTGGCCAGTTACCAGCTCTATATCCACCAGGAATAGTCGAACCTTCTAAGCTTAATTGTTCACCAACTGCTTTGTGATAAGGAGAAGCTCTATAAAAATTTATAGTCTCAGCTAGTTCTATACCACCTTTAGTCACTGCAGAATAACCAGTCATGTTGTGATAATACAGATCCATTTCTGGAGAACCCATAAACTCTATGAATTTAGCAAGTCCTTTATACTCTTCTTCTGTATGACCATTTAATATCCAGTTAGCAGCACCACCAATAAATGTTGGATACTCTTTACCACCTGTTACAGAATCCCAATAAGGAATATGGTTTACTGTAAAGTTAGGAACAACACCTTTCATTCCACCGAATGATGCAGCTGAACCAAACCAAAACGCAGCTTCACCAGCTATAAATGGAGCTTGGTTATCTCCCCATGCTCTTCCTTTATAACCGTATAAGCCTTTTTCATACCATTCCTTAACTTTCTTCCAGTGCATTACAAATGCATCAGTTTCAGCAAATAATGTTTTTGTTGGAACAGCATCGTAACCATTGTTTCCATCTGTCATAAGCAAGTTATGTCTTGAAAAGAAATTTTCTGTCCAGATCCAAGGAAAGTGACTTTGAACTAAAGGTATGTATCCAGCAGCTTTAATTTTTGGAGCCATAGCTTCAAATTCTTCATAAGTTTTTGGTACTGATTCAATTCCAACTTCTTTCAAGATGTCCATGTTTGCATACATCAAACAAGTAGAACTATTGAAAGGTACACCAATCATTTTTCCATCTGAATCAGCATAGAAATTTTTAATTCCTGGAATATAGTTGTCTGCATCTACTTTAATTCCATATTTCTCTGCCATTTCTTCAAAACCGATAACAACACCATTTTTTACTTGAGCTACCATAATTGCAGCACCAGCATCGTAAACTTGTGAATAGTGTGGTTGATCTCCTGCTCTAAAAGCAGCAATAGTTGCGGCCATGTTATCTTCATAACTTCCTTTACCTGTAGGAATGACCGTATATTGATCTTGTGAAGCGTTAAATCTATTTGCAATTTCAATAATTACATCACCAAGAAAACCACTGTTTCCATACCACCAGTGAATTTCTGTCTTAGAGTAACTGTGTGAAGTAAATGAGAATGTAAATAGAATAGTTAAAATACTAAGTATTTTTTTCATTTTTTTCCCTCTCTTAATTTATTAACGTTTTTACAATTCTGTAAAAATTAAATATTAAGATAACGTTAAATTAACATTACTTAAATATTAAAATTTATATAATTTCTAAGCTGAGTTGAATCTGTTAATAACTTTTTAAGTATTTTAATCTTCCAATTATTTCATCTCTGTCCATATAATATCCTTGAAGGTGTCTATGTCCTGAGTTTGGATCAAATTCAGTTCTTCCATGAAGCAATCTTCTGTTATTAAAAGTAAATATATCTCCTGGTCCTAATCTAAATTTAATTTGAAATTTTTCATCGTGTAATAGATTTCCAAATCTATGATGAGCCTTATAAACTTTGTCCATTAAATCAGGATGGCAATCTAAAGCATCCATAGTTGCAATACTAAATCTAATGTCATGATAATCATTATCTTTAGTCAAAGAAATTGCTGGCGCATAATAACTTCTTACAGATTCTTGCGTATAATCCATATCTCTAAATTTAAGGTGAACATTCACTAATGTATCAAAGATTTCCCTTTCATTTTTTCTCAAATAATCTGCTACAGCAAATCCATCTACTGCTGAAGAATCTCCTCCATTTGCAGAATTAATCAAACAGTGAAGAAATTGATAACCTGGGGGTGTCTCAAACCAAGGTAAATCCATATGATTTCTCAAAGCATGGGCCGTATAGGCAGAATTATTTGGTTTTGGAATATTAATTACCTCAAATGGAGTTTTAAAAAATGTTTCTCTAGTATGACTAATTCTATTTAAAACTTTAAATCCAGAGTTCTCATTTGTTGGTGCATTTTTGACAATTGCAATTCCGGTATGATGCAAAAGTTCTAACCATTTAATTAAGCCCTGATCTGAATTAATTATCTCATCATGATCAATTTCTACAGACTGTAAATTTTTTTGCAGAGAATTATCCCAAAGTTTATAGGGTGATTTATATTCTAAATTATTTTTTATTGTGTAACAATTATCTCTCAGCCATTTTTGATCATAATAACTAACATGATCTCCGTCACTCCATTCAATTTGTAGTTTACCATCATCATTTACTGAAAATTTTTTAGGATTTATATCTTTAGATACCTTAAGAATATTAAACATTCTGTGACGAGAGTCTTTATCGTGTGCTGTGGGACAATTATCTCTTAACCATAAATAATTAAACTTACTTTTTTTTCCATCACTCCAATCAACTTCTAAATTCGTAGAATTTTTAGTTATATTTTCAATTTTACAATTTTGTTCCATTAACTTTTATAATTTGAATTTTCACGATCCAATTTTCTCAGTAATGCAGCCCATTCTGTTTTTCCATTATAATTATAATCATCTGAACTGCTCATATTGTCCCAAAAATATGCAGCTTTTTGTTTATCTATTTCATGTTTACTTAATCCCATAGATAAATTTTTTACTTGAACAGTGCATGCTTGCTCCAAATAATAAGCTCTAAAAAAAGCTTCTGCAGCGGTTTTGCCTACAGTGTAATATCCATGATTTCTTGTAATTAAAATATCATGCTTACCTATGAGATTTTCAAATTTTTTTCCAAAATCTTTATCTTCAACAAATTCATAGTCAATATATCCAATTAAATGATTTAAATAGACTGCCGCTTGTGAAAGATACATCAAACCTTCTTTAGTTCCTCCAACCGCCATAACATCATTAGCGTGACCGTGAACGTAAAAATTCACATCCGATCGAGAATTAAAAATCCACTGAGCAAGATTTATACATCCATCATTTAACCACGGTCCATCTGAATTGATTTTTCTTCCCTCTTTATCTATTTTTACTAAAGATGATGCTGTGATCTCTTCATAAAACATTCCATAAGGATGAACAAAAGAACAATCTTTATTTTCTACTGATCTTGCCCCTGCACACTGATTAGCAAGATCTGTCATGCCATACATATGTAAAATTCTATATAGAGCAGATAATTCTATTCGCACATCAGTGTCTGTTTGCGCCATAACTAAAATTCTTATTTAAAAATTAAGTAAAAGCAAATAAATATAGCTTTATGTTTTTAGAACAATCAGAAGTTGTATAATATTTATTTTACATTCTATCATTGTAACTGTTACAAGAATATCCAATGTCAAAAATTGAGATCAATAACGTTTACAAAATTTTTGGAAATGATCCTAAGTCTGTACTTCCAATGGTTAAGGATGGTGCTACGAAAGATGAGATCTTGGAAAAAACTGGACATACAGTTGGCTTAGATAATGTCTCGCTAAAAATTGAGGAAGGTGAAACTTTTGTATGTATGGGTTTATCAGGTTCAGGAAAATCTACACTTATTAGACATTTAAATAGATTAATTGATCCAACTGATGGTGAAATTTTAGTTGAGGGTACAAATGTCATGTCGCTTAATAAAGATAAACTAATTGAATTTAGACGACATAAAATGAGTATGGTGTTTCAAAGATTTGGTTTGTTCCCACACAAAACAGTAATTCAAAATGTTGGTTATGGACTAGAAATGCAAGGTAAAGCAGAAGACGAAAGAAATAAAATCTCAATGGAAAAAATTGATGCTGTCGGTCTAACTGGTTTTGAAAATCAATATCCAGCCCAATTATCAGGAGGAATGCAGCAGCGTGTAGGATTGGCAAGAGCATTGGCAACTGACACAGATATTATGTTAATGGATGAAGCATTTAGTGCGCTAGACCCATTAATTAGGAGCGATATGCAAAAGCAATTAATTGATCTTCAAGCTCAATTAAAAAAAACTATTGTCTTCATAACTCATGATCTTGACGAGTCATTAAGATTGGGTGATCATATAGGAATATTAAACTCTGGAAAATTAGTTCAAGTGGGTACTCCTGAAGAAATTATCATGAATCCTGCCGACGATTATGTGAAAGCATTCGTAAAAGATGTGAATAGAGCAAAAGTAATTAAAGCAAAAATTATTATGAAAAGTGCTGATGATGCAAAGAATATTGATAAATCAAATCTAATAAAAGTAAATGAAGATGAGTTTATAGAAGATTTCTTACCTAAAATTGTTTGTTCCGACTCGAATTGCGAA
>QCGU01000023.1 GCA_003278165.1 Pelagibacteraceae bacterium AG-390-A02 | reverse complement strand
GGAACAAACTGAGGGTAAAATAGATGGCTTTGTATGTTCTTCTGGGACTGGAGGAACTATTTCTGGTGTTAGTAATGCTCTTAAAGAAAAGAATAAGGATATAAAAATTTATTTATCTGATCCAAAGGGTTCTGCGTTATATAATTACATAAAGAATGGTGAACTTAAATCAGAAGGTGGGTCAATTACTGAAGGAATTGGCTCAAGTAGAGTAACAGCTAATTTTGGTGAAGCTAGAATTGATGATGCCTACTCTATTGATGATCATGAAGCTCTACCTATTCTTTATGATCTTATTCAAAATGAAGGATTAAGTTTAGGAACTAGTTGTGGAATAAATATTGCAGGAGCAATTAGAATGGGAAAAGAGTTAGGGCCAGGAAAAACTATTGTAACTATTCTTTGTGATAGAAGTGACAAATACGCAACCAAAATGTTTAATAAAAAATTTTTAGAAGAAAAAGGTTTGCCGATACCTAATTGGTTTTAAATATAAATTTTATCAGCTAATCCGTAAGTAAGAATAGCACTTAAAATTGTAAGTGCTCCAGCAGCTATTACACCTTCACTGTTAGTCTTTTCAGTGTGTCCAAGTTTATTTATGTAAATAGTATAAATACCAAATATAAAGTACATTAAATTTTGAACAAATACTAAGTTAAAGAACGCCCAAGTTCCATTTACTCCACCATCCCTAACGAACATAATATAAAGAGCCATTAAGAAAGACCCAACAAAAGGAGCTCCAAAAAATCTTGTAATCACAGCTGCCGAATGATCGATGTTATATTGATCCATAAAACTCTTTGTTCCAACTATAGCTCTAAAAGCATAAACAGCGTATACAAGAAAATGAACAATAAAAATGATTAAATAAAAAATTCCATTAAATTTTTCGATCATAGATAATTATTATCAAATATTTAAATTAAATAAAACAGCATAATCATCATTTTTTATACTCCGAAATTGCATAACTGTCGCGCGCTATAAACACGAGTGACTCTTTAACAATAATGTAACAATGTTTTAATTCTAATAATTTAAAGGAGGAAAAAATGAAAGATATATTGGTAGTAGGAAAGTTAAAAGAAGGAGCCTTTGAAAAATTTATGGGCTTTATGCAATCAGATGAAGGTATGGCTGAGAGAAAAAAAGTAGCAGATGTTACTAAAACAATAGGAAGTGTTTCACCTGATAAATCAACAGTAATGTTTAAAATTGTAGTTCATGACATGGCTGCCCTTCATTCATTTATGGATGGGTCAAATCCAGTTTCAAAACCTGTATTTGATGAAGTAATGGATGGTTATGAAATTTACGAATTAGCTAAAGTATAAAAAGAACAGAGACTCCACATGTTGGATTTTCTCTGTTAGACTTTGAATATTAAAATAAGCCACAGGAGAAAATATGTCTAAATTTTATATTATTGGAAAGATCAGTCGTGATCTTGCAAAAAGAATGCAAAGTGATCCTAATGCAGATAGAGGAGCAGCAATCAAAACTATTTGTGATACTGTTGGAGTAAAGTTTCATAGTTATGAGTGGGTTCGAGGAAGATTTGATGTAATCAATGTGATTGAAGGAGATTACGAAAGTGTTCTTGGAATGAAAGTTGCAATTATGAACGCAGGTTTAATGGAAGATATTATGATACATGAAGTTTTTGATTATAATAAAACTTTCAACAAAGCTGCGGATGCTGGAAAAAACTTTAAAAAACCAGGTGAATAAAAAGAAAGAGGTAAAATGTCTATCTTAGAAAAATATAGTGCTGCACTAAAAAATAAAGACGAAGCAGCAATGAATGAGCTTTTGCACGATGATTTTAAATTTACGATGCACAAGTCAGGAAATGTTTTAACAAAAGGTGATGTCATCAAATGGGCTATGAGTGGTGATATTAATCAAGATAAAGTAAGAATTGTTTACGAAAATGATGAAGTTGGAATTCACCATGCTTTTGTTACATTTAATGATGGAAATGTTGAGGCTGTAATGGCAGTTTATAAATACGACAATGGAAAAATTGTTAGTTTAGAAACTGGTGCTACTCCAATGCCTAAATAATTATATATATTTAGCGAGATTTCATTTAATATTATTAAATGAGTCTCGCTAGTTCATACTTGTTCCTAGGTGTTGCTGTATTCTTGGGAGTTACATCAAATAGTTTTGCTAAAAGTGCTGAAGGGTTTACCCTTCTCTTTCCAAGTATAATTACAGCAATTACAATTGTTTTGTGCATGTACGCGCTTTCATTGGTAATGAAAAATATTCCAATGGGTATCACTTACGCTTCATTTGCAGGATTAACAATTATTGCAACCGTTATAGTTGGTGTAATTAAATATAATCAAGTTCCAAATCTTTATTCTATGATCGGACTAGCATTTATAATTATTGGAGTTTTAATGGTTAATTTGTTAGGTAGTAAATAATATGAAACCTCTTTTGGGATATTTATTTTTAGCTAACGGAATCATATTTGGTATTGCATCAAATAGTTTTGCTAAAATTTCTGAAGGATTTACGAAACTAACACCATCAATTTTGTGTATTTTATTTATGTGCATTACAATGTTTTCAATTGCAAAAGCTATGTCTGCACTTCCAGTTGGATTTGCCTACTCAACTTATAGTGGCTTAACAGTAACAGGAGTTGTTCTTTTTGCTGTTTTAAAATTTAATCAAGTACCTAATATTTATGCAACTATAGGAATTATTTTAATTATTATTGGTGTAATAATGGTTAATTATCTTGGACGACTGAATTGATACTTTTTTAAAACCTCTGGTAGCTTGTGCTTTCCATCTTCATTTAATGGTAAATCATATTCGTTAACAACCGTGCTAGTATCTAGATGTGAATATAAATGAGGATACATATCTCCATTAGATGCCTGCTCCCATAATAAATGTTCAAGTTTAAAAGCATTTACTCTCAATAAAACTAGGTTTTCTTTATTTGGGTAATGTTTTTTTAAGGTTTCCTCAACTTGGTCTTCCTCTGAAAAATGAATGTAACCATCTTTAATATCTTTTTCAGATCCGCCATAAGTCCCAGATTGTTTGGCTTTTTGCCACTCTTCTTTATCTATTACTTTAAAAATAAATTCTAAATTCATTTTACCAAGAAGAGTTGGGTCCTTTTAAAAATTCTAGTTCTTCTTCTGTAGACTCTCTTCTTAAAATTTCGTTTCTATGTGGATATCTGTGAAATTGTCTAATTACTTTTGTATGATCCTGCCAAAATTTTTTTATTTCATTGTAACCTTCGTGTTCTCTTAAATATTTATTTAATAAATAATATGCCATCTCATGATCGCTTATTTCTTCACTATGAATTAAAGGTAACAACATAAAAAATCTTTGATTTACATTCATAGCTTCTAAATAACCTGAATAAACTGCATCATTTACAATCAATCTGGTTTTTTGATCTTGTGCAAAAGCCTTTTTATCGTTTCTAAACATGTTTCTAGAAAACTGATCAAACAAAATAACTAGTGCTAAACAGCTCATAGGATTATCTTGCCAATCATCATACTCATTTTGACAAGCAAGTTCATAATCATTTAAAAAATTATCTTTAATTTTTTGATCAAACTTTTCATCTTTTTTGAAACGCATTTCAGAGGGAGTTTCTTTAAACCAGAAATCTAGAATTGTTTGCGCTCTTTCTGGTATCATTCAGCTAAAGGCTTTAGCAATTTTAATATTTGTTTATGATTTGCTTTATTATTTGAGACAATAATATTTCCTCCTACCACAGGATTTTTATTTCCCCATGTAGTTACTATTGCCCCACTTGCTCTAACTATTGGCATAATCGGATGGATATCCCAAATTTTGTTTGCACATTGTGCAACCATTTCGAGTCTTCCTTCGGCTAATTGACAATATGTTAAAGCATCAAAACATGGAAATTGCATTCGTTTTATAAATTTTTGAATTTTAGATTGTTGTTTTAGAGTTAATTGATTGTGAAATGCTGCAGCTAATTTTGCATTGGCAAAATTTAATTTGGAATTAACCTTTAGTTTTCTTTTTTGGTTATTTTCAAAAACATATGCAGTGTATTTATTTACATTTAAATAATATTTTTTCATTTTAGGAAAATTTGCTAATCCTAAAATTGGTTCCTCATTATAATTTAATGAAATCAAATTACTCCAACTAGGATTACCCACAACATACGATCTAGTTCCATCAATTGGGTCTATTACCCATGAAAATTCACTTTTGGTATTTTTGTGACCGTACTCCTCACCTATAATTTGATGATCTGGAAATCTTTTAGAAATTTTAGACCTAATAAACTTTTCAAATGCTTTGTCAGATGTAGTTACAGGGTCATAACCTTTACCTCTCATCTTATTAGTTATCTTGAATGGTTTATCTAATTTAGCGTAGTAAAATCTTGTTAAATCTTTTGCAAGTTGATTTAAAAAGCTTGCATATATTGGATATTTTTTTGAATCAAATTTTTTCACAGTGAACTCTTACTATTTAATTTATGTTGATTAAAGTTAAATTTTAAATAATCCTTGCCTTAGTAGTATGAAAATTGAGCTAATTGAAAATAAAGTTTATTTTAATAATGGATCTGAAAAAAAAGAAATTCACCCATTCTGGTTACGTGAAAGGGCGAACGGTGAAGAGTATTTAGATAAAGGAACTCAGCAAAGACTTTTTGATCCAACCTTTCTAAGTAATAATATTTCAATAAATAGAGCAAATATTAATGAAAAATATTTAGAAGTTGATTTTAATGATGGTGTTAATTCAAAATTAGAAATAGATAAAATTGCTTCTGAGTTTTTTAAAGAAGACACTGTAATTAGGTCTATAGGAAAGATTAAATGGGACTCCACTCTAAAAAATATTAAAAATTTCGAATACCAAGAAAATTTTTATGAGAGTAGAGAAATGCATGATTTACTTGTTTCTTTCTATAAATTTGGATTTGTTGTAGTAAAAAATATTCCAACATCAAAAAATTACATCGTGGAATTTGCAAACTCAATTGGGAGTGTAAGAAGAACTAACTTTGGAGAATATTTTGATGTAAAATCTAAACCTGATCCTAACGATCTTGCTTATACATCATTAGCTTTAGCACCACATACAGATAATCCCTATAGAAATCCTGTTCCTTGTATTCAGCTTTTACATTGTATTGAAAGTAAAGTTTCAGGAGGATTATCGACATTAGTAGATGGTTATACAGTTACTGAAGATTTAAAAAATGAATATCCAGAATTTTACAAAATATTAACAGAGGTAAAAGTAAGATTTAGATTTATTGATAAAGAAGTTATTTTAGAAACAATTTCTCCTTTAATTGAGTTAAATGATGATAACAGTTTTAAACAGGTAAGATTTAGTCCCAGATTAGACTATGTCCCAATTTTAGAAAAAGAAAAATTAGATCTTTACTATAGTGCGAGAAAAAAAATATCTGAAATGTATAATTCAGATAAATATAGAATTGAATTTAAACTCGAGCCAAAAGACTTAATGATGATGGATAATCATAGATTACTTCATGGACGAACAATCTATGATGCAAATGAAGGAGAAAGATTTTTACAAGGTTGTTATATCGACTACGATAGTACTGAAGGAAAATTGAGACATTTAAAAAGAAAGTTTAATCTCTAGAAATATTATCTATTTGAGCTTCTGCATCTCTAATTGATTTTTCATAGTCTAAAGCCATTTGATCAGCACTTATTACTTCAACTTTTTCTATTCCAAAAAAGTTTAAAATAAATTTTAACCAAGGCGTCAAAAAATCCTCAGAGCTATTTAGTTTAGTTCCACCTGAAGTAATTACTAGATATGCTTTTTTGTTTTTTAATAGCCCTTCTCTTCTACCATTAGGTTTAAATTTAAAAGTTTCCCCTATTCTAGCAGCTAAATCTGACCACGCTTTAAGTGTTGCTGGAGGACCATAATTATAAATTGGAGCTGAAATTATAATAATGTCACTTTCTTTTAATTCTTTTACAAGCTTGTCAGAAAGTTCAAACATTTTTTTGTGTTCTTCTGTTTGATCTTTCTCGTCAATTTTCATTCCGGACTCTGTTAAGCCACTTACAAAAAGCATCTCATCATCTAAATCTCTATAAATTACCTCATCTCCTGGTTTTTTTATTTTATCTAAAAGTTTTTTTGCTAAAGCTCTAGAAGTAGAACCTTTTTTTCTAGCACTAGAGTCTATTTGATAAATTTTCATTCAATACACTAACCAAAATTTTGCATAAAAGGAAAGATCTTAATTATGTAAAAACCAATTACTTGTAATTGATTAGTTAAAATCAAAATTCCAGTTATAAGTAGAGTTATACCGCCGATTTTTGATATTAAATTAATATTCTTTTTGAAGTTTTTAGAAAATAGTAAAAATCTTTGAATCAAGTATCCAGACAAGACAAAAGGAATAGCAAGACCTAATGAATAAGAAATTAATAAGATTACTGCTCTTGATAAAGTTTCTTCAATAGATGCTAAAGCTAAAATTGAACCCAAAATTGGTCCAATACATGGTGTCCAGCCAAAACCAAAAGCAACACCAATTACATATGGAAATAGAATGTTTCTTGATTCTTTTGCATCAAATCTTTTTTCAAAATTCAAATAAGGAATATTGATTATTCCAATTAATTGAAGAGAAAAAATTATGATAACTATACCAGCTAAAATTCTTAGCACTTCTGAATTTTGTAATAGTGCCTGTCCTAAAAATGATGCTGATGCACCTAAAATAACAAAAACAGTCGAGAAGCCTAAACAAAATAAGATTAATGGAAAAATATTTATTTTTCGTTGATTTAAAACTTCTTGTAATGATTGACCGGAAATATAAGAAATATATCCAGGTATCAAAGGTAGAACACATGGAGACAAAAAACTTATAAGTCCTGCTCCAAAAGCAATTAAGTATTCAAACATTTATCCAGTATTTTTCATTGCTGCAGAGATACCTGCAATCGATGTCATTAAAGCATCTTCAAGAAATTTTTTATCTAAATTTTTATATTTTTTATTTGTTAATTTATTCATGACATTTGCCTGTAGTATATTTAACATCTCTGTGTAATTGTTTCTTATAAATAAAGCTTTTCTAAATTCTTTTCTCTCTTTTACCACTTCCTTAGGAGTGATTTTATTATGCAATTTGACCAGTGCATCAAATTGAAATCTTAATTTCTTACCAATTCTTTTTAATGAAGCATCAGCTAAATTATTTTCATAAATAACTGATATTTCTGGATCCACCTTAGAAATTACCATATCCAAAATATCCATAGTTGATACAAAGTATGGCCAATTTCTTTCCATATCGGTCATTGTTCTTCTAAACTTTTTAATAGAACCATATCTAAGTGCTTCAGTGGTACCTAGCCAAGCAGGTAACATTAGTCTAATTTGCGTCCAAGCAAATACCCAAGGAATAGCTCTTAAACTCTGAATGTTATCGACATTCTTTCTTTTGGTTGGTCTTGATCCAATAGCAAGCTTTCCAAGTGATTTATGTGGAGTAACTGTTTTAAAGTAACGAATAAAATCCTCACTTTGATTTAGATATTTTCTGTATGAAGATGTAGAAATTTCTGACATTTTTTGAATTAATTCACGCCAATTAGTTTTTGATTTTGGTGGAGGGTTTAAAGAAGCATCCATTACAGAGCCGATATAGCTGCAAAGGTTATATTCGGCTAAAGGTTTGTAACCGTACTTTTGTTGAATTACTTCCCCTTGATCAGTAATTCTAATTTTTCCATTAACCGTTCCTGAAGGTTGTGATTTTAAAGTGGCCTGAATAGGACCACCTCCTCTTCCTGGAGATCCGCCTCTACCGTGGAAGAAAACAAGATCTATCTTATATTTTTTTGCTAAATTTCTAAGCTCCTCTTGAAGTTTGTACTGATGCCAACTTGCAGATAGTTTTCCAGCATCTTTACTCGAGTCCGAGTACCCAATCATCACTTCCTGTTTTGACTTAATCATTTTTCTGTACCATGGAAGTTTGAATAAATTTGTCATAACGCTGTTAGCATTTTTTAGATCATCCAAAGTTTCAAAAAGTGGCACAACTCTTAATAAATTTTTGTTTTGTGCCTGCATTTGTAAAAAATAAACAGATAAGATATCAGATGCTGTTGAAGTCATTGATATTACATATGCACCTAGACATTCAATTGGTGTTTTTGCAATCTGTTTGAAAGTATTCCAAACTTCCTTATTTTCTTTATCTTTTAATTTTATTTTATCTACAAAAGATTTTTTTTCTTTTATAGATTTATTTAATAATTTTATTTTTTCTATTTCAGTTAAAGAAGAATATTTTATATTTTTTTTCTTTTTAAAAATTTCGTTTAAGAGTTTTTCATGTCTATCTGCCTCTTGTCTTATATCTAATTTTGCTAAATTAATTCCAAAACACCTCACTCTTCTCATTAAATCTAATAAGTCTGCGTTTGCAATATGCTCTCCTCTATTTACTTTTAATGAGTTTCTTACTTCTCTTAATGGAAGAGTTATTTCGTTTTTATTTTGAATTAATTTTTTTTCATCTAAAGGTACATTTTTATTTAAATGATTTTCAATTAATTGATGTGTTAGTCTTACCTTGTCTCTAATTGGTCTCAAATAAACTCTATAAGGTTCATAACTGTTTCCTGTTGCTCTTTTAATTTTTGAAGAGCATTCTTCCATAGATAAATCTTGTATCAATTTAGTAAGTTCTTTCTCATATAATTTTGCAGCTTGCCATCTAGAAAATAAAATTACTTTCTTGGTTACTTCTGCAGTTACATTTGGATTTCCATCTCTGTCTCCACCCATCCATGAACCAAATTGAATTGGATTAAAATCACGAGGCAAATCTTTCTTTAAATTTTTTCTAAAAATGTCGTTAAGTCTTTTGTAAACTTTAGGAATCGTATCCCACAAACTATCTTCTATTACGGCTAATCCCCATCTTGCTTCGTCTAAGGGGGAAGGCTTTGTTCTTTTAAGTTCATCTGTTTTCCAAATTATTGCTATTTCTGAATATAGTTTTCTATCTAATTCGATGATTTTTGAGGGGTATTTTTTGTAGAGATGTCTTTGCTCCATAATTTCAATTAAATTTGCATATTTTTGAATTAAGGTTCTTCTTTTAACTTCTGTTGGATGCGCAGTAAGAACTATTCCAATATCTAGCTTTGTTGCTAAATTATAGATTTTATTATTTGCAATATTTTTATTTTTAAAAAGTCCCTCAATAATATCCTCAATAAATAAATTTTGATTTTTGCTTTTAAAGTATGGATTTTCATATTCATTTAATTTTCTAGAAGCATCCAATGACTCAGCTAAATTCATTAAATTAAGGATGTGTGAAAAAGCCCTTGTAATTTTAAAAGTTTTTTCTGGTGAAAGTTTTTTTACTTCCTTTGATATTTTTGAGAAAACTTTACTTTTATTTTTATCTAACAATGTGTTTTTTGAAAGCAATCTAAGTCTTTCAACAATTTTAAAAAAAGCTGTTCCTTCTTGATCTTTAATTACTCTTCCTAAGAATGTTCCTAATAATCTAATGTCTTCTCTTAAAAGCTTTGTAGGTATTCGCTCATAGTAAAGATCTCTTTTCTTCATTACTTAATATAAATTTTTTTTGTAAAACTCCTTTTGCATTTGTTTTTACACTAAAAAAGAATCCTGAATATCTAAATTTTCGCAAATCAGCTTTGTCCATTCCCTTTGTTGCAGTTGAAACATACAGTTCTTGATTATTCTTTCCTCCAA
Source organism: Pelagibacteraceae bacterium AG-390-A02 (assembly GCA_003278165.1). Lineage (GTDB taxonomy): Bacteria > Pseudomonadota > Alphaproteobacteria > Pelagibacterales > Pelagibacteraceae > Pelagibacter. Next base: position 3,392 of record QCGU01000023.1, on the reverse strand, counting down.
ATGCACAATTAGTAATGTTTTTAGCTGGAAATTGAATTCTATGAATTAATTTTGCTCTACTATTAAATACTGAGACACATGCCCCACGAAAATGTGCAACCCATAAATTTTTATTTTTATCTAAAGTCATTCCGTCTGGAACTCCTTCCTCAGGTGTTAACTTTTTAAATATTTTTTTACTAATTATTTTATTATTTTTATTTATTTTAATTTTATAGATAGTTTTTTTAGGACTATCAGTGTGGTAAAAATTATGTTCATCAATAAATGCTGGACCATTTGTAATTCTATAATTTTTATCAACTCTAGTTAATTTTAGATTTTTATCTAATTTATACAAAGATCCTTTTTTAATTTTTCTCTCTAAATTATCCATAGTACCAAACCAAAGATTTCCAGCAGGATCGGTTTTACCATCGTTTATTCTATTTAACTTTATTTTTGGCTCTATAGGTATTGATTTAAAAACTTTTTTTGACTTTAAATTTTGAATTCTTAATTCACCTTGCAATCCTAAAATAAATATATGATCTTTTATATGAGCAATGAAACCTACTTCTTTATTAACTTTAAAGATTTTCTTTTTTTTATTTTTGATATTTAAAGAACAAATTTTTTTTTTCTTTATATCAACAAAATAAATACTGTTATGCTCTTTAACCCAAAGTGTTCCTTCACCTAAAGTACATCTTATTTTCCAAATTGCTTTTGGTTCTGTAGTTTTAATTTTATTCATTTACTTCAAACTCCTTAATAAAGTCCTCATTTGGGTTTATACCAATACCTACATTGTCTGTCACTGATGCAAATCCATTATTCTCTTTGACTTGATCTAAAATTGAAAAATTCTCCTTTGGTAGATCTGTTATAAAAATATTTTTCTCTGTCGTATCAAACTCAAGCATTGATTTTGTTGGAAATAATCCCCCTGGCATATCAGCTTGTGCGGTCAATAAATGAAGATTAACCGCTATACTTACAGCAGATCCCCAAACATGATTAATTACTGGAACAAAGTTAGCCTGAGCTAAAGCTGCAACTTTCAAATATTCAGTGATGCCTCCTAAACCACATACCTCTGGTTGAGCTATATCAATGCATTCATTGGTAATTAATTTATTCCATCCATACTTTGTAAATTCTGCTTCACCCCCTGCCACACTGGTAGATATTTTTTTTTTCAATTCTCGATAACCATTGTAATCTTCAGGAGCAACAGGTTCTTCAAACCAATAAATATCTAATTCATCAAGTCCTTTTCCAACATAAAGAGCATCTTTCAAATTATAAGCATGGTTAGCATCCACCATTAATTTAAAATCTTTACCTATAGAATTTCTAACTGCTTGAACTAACTTTAAATCTTCTTTTGGGCCCAATCCAACTTTCATTTTCATAGCTTTAAAGTTTTTTGATTTAATTTCTTTTGATTCTTCTTGAAATAATGGAATTAATTCATCAACTGATTTTTTTTGTAACATCATTCCATATCCATACACAGGAACTTCATTGTTACATTTTCCGCCAACAAGTTGGTAGAGAGGAGAGTTTGTTTTTTTTCCTAAGATATCCCATAGAGCTATATCCACTCCTGACAAAGCTTGTATTGGCATTCCTTTTTGACCGCTATCTCTTAAAAGATTGTAGACTTTTTGCCAGATATGTTCTTTATTCAATGGATCTTCTCCAATTACTAAAGGCTGAATTACCTTTTCAACTATATATTTATTGGCTAAAGCAATATTACCTGGACCAAAACACTCTCCCCATCCAGTAATACCTTCGTCGGTTTGTACTTCAACTAAATGAGCTGTACGGTGCTTATAATATTGTTGTGAATAACCTAATTCTTTTTCTAACTCATATCTAAGTACATGACTTTTAATAGAAGTTATTTTCACAAAAAATTACAAAGCAACTACTTTAGAGTTTTGCTCTCCTAGGTTTTCAATTGATAATTTCATTGTATCACCAGCTTTCAAGAATTGTTGAGGTTTCATTCCCATACCAACTCCGGGAGGTGTGCCAGTTGTAATAATATCACCCGGTTGTAATGACATAAATTTACTCAAATAAGAAACAATAACGTTAACATCAAAAATCATAGTATTGGTATTTCCAGTCTGCATTCTTTGACCATTAACATCTAAACTCATTTTTAAATTATTAATATCAGCAATTTCATCTTTGGTTACCAAGTAAGGTCCAATCGGTCCATAAGTGTCATGAGATTTTCCTTTAACCCATTGACCCATCTTTTCTATTTGCCATTCTCTTTCGCTAATATCATTGACCAAACAATATCCTAAGATGTGATCTTGTGACTGAGCTTCTGAAATATGTTTTGTATGTTTTCCAATTACAATTCCTAATTCTACTTCCCAGTCTAATTTTTTTGAACCTGAAACAATTTCAATGTCATCGTTAGGACCATTAATACAACTTGTAGCTTTCATAAAAGTAATTGGTTCAGATGGAACCTCTGCTCCTGTTTCTGCAGCGTGATCTGAAAAATTTAAACCTATTGCAACAAATTTTCCTGGTTTTGTAATACATGAACCAATTCTTTCACTTGAAGATAATTCAGGAAGAGACGATAAATCAGCATTTTGTAAATTTGAGATAGTTTCAAAATTTAAATGATCAGGATTTAAATCTGAAATATGTGAACTGATATCTCTAATTTTTCCATCTTTGTCTAAAGCTGCTGGTTTTTCTTGTCCTTTTTGACCTACTCTTAGTAATTTCATAATTGTCCTTTTGTTATTAAATTATATTGAAATTCCGCCATCAACATGAATTGTACTTCCTGTTGTAAATGTTGCATCATCACTTGCTAGATAAACTGCAACTGCAGCAATCTCTTCTGCTGTACCTAATCTTCCCATGGGTTGTCTTGCTATAAAATCTTTTTTTGCCTGAACTGGATCTGGGCTCTGGTTTACCCTATCTTGCCAAGAAGGTGAAAATACTGTTCCAGGTGCAATTGAATTACATCTGATATTTTGTTTAACAAAATCTGCTGCAATCGCTTTTGTTAAACCAATGACTGCTCCCTTTGTTGTTCCATAAACAAATCTATTTGGAAAACCTTTAAAACTAGATGCACATGAAGATATATTAATAATACTTCCACCATTTTGTTTGATCATTAAAGGCAAAATAGCTTTGCACATAAAGTACATCGACTTAACGTTTACATTAGAAGAAAAATCCCAATCTTTTTCATCACATTCTAATATTGTTCCATGATGAACAAAACCAACAGCATTAAACAAAACATCAACCTTATCTAAAGTTTTAGTAAATTCCATAATTGCATTGTTATCTGTGGAATCTAATTTTTGCACTTTTATCTCAGGATATTCTTTATTTAAATCAGCTAAAGTTTT
>QCGU01000022.1 GCA_003278165.1 Pelagibacteraceae bacterium AG-390-A02 | reverse complement strand
TTGGTGGTATTATGAGAGATGTATTTACAATGGGTGCAAGACCTATTGCAAACTTAAACTCCATACATTTTGGGTCACCTCAACACAAAAAAACAAAAAATCTTTTAAGAGGTGTGGTTCATGGAATTGGGGGATATGGAAATTGTATGGGAGTTCCAACAGTTGCAGGACAAACAAGTTTTGACAGCTCATATAATGGAAATATTTTGGTTAACGCAATGACCCTAGGTTTGGTTAAAAAAGATAAGATCTTTTATTCAAAAGCAGCTGGTTTAAATAAACCAGTTATTTATGTTGGGTCAAAGACAGGTAGAGATGGAATCCATGGGGCTAGTATGGCTTCAGCAAGTTTTGATGAAAAAATAGAGGAAAAAAAACCTACTGTACAAGTTGGGGATCCATTTACTGAAAAACTTTTACTAGAAGCTTGTTTAGAGTTAATGGCTGGTGACTCAATTATTGCTATACAAGATATGGGCGCTGCTGGATTAACATCATCGAGTATTGAAATGGCTTCAAAAGGAAATCTTGGAATTGAAATAAATCTAAATAAAGTTCCATGTAGAGAAGCTAAAATGACACCATATGAAATTATGCTCTCAGAAAGCCAAGAAAGAATGTTGATTGTTTTAGAAAATGGAAAAGAAAAACAAGCAAAAAAAATATTTGATAAATGGAATTTAGATTTCGAAGTAATTGGCAAAACCACCAATTCAAAAAAAATCCAACTTTACTTTAATGATGAAGTAGTAGCAGACATCCCAGTAAATACATTAGTTGAAAATTCACCTATGTATGACCGAAAATGGAAAAAAGCAAAGCTACCTAAGAAGAATAAAATTAAAAAAGAAGATTTAAAAAATTTCAAAATTATAGATGTTCTAAAAAAAGTTTTAGCAAACCCAAACATTTGTAGCAAAGAATGGATTTGGCAACAGTATGATCACACTGTCATGGGAGATACTATTCAAAAACCAGGTGGTGATGCTGGAGTTGTGAGAGTGCATGGAACAAATAAAGCTGTGGCTGCATCAGTTGACAGTTCTGCTGTTTATTGTTGGGCTCACCCTCTTACTGGCGGAAAACAGGTTGTCTGTGAAAGTTTTAGAAATTTAATAGCTGTTGGAGCAAAACCTATAGCTATTACCAATTGTTTAAATTTTGGAAGCCCTGAAAATGAAGAGAACATGGGTGAGTTTGTTGAATGTGTTCAAGGAATTGGTGAGGCAAGTGAATATTTAAAATTCCCAGTAGTTTCAGGAAATGTTTCTTTTTACAATCAAACTAAGGATAAAGGTATAAAGCCAACTCCTACTATTGGAGGTGTAGGTTTAATAATGGATTATAATAAAATGATCACTATGGATTTTAAACAGATTGATAATGTGGTTTTGGTTATAGGAAAAACAGAAGGACATTTAGATCAAACTTTATTTGCAAGAAACATTTTAGACGAAAAAAATGGTCCTCCTCCTGAAATAAATTTATTTAATGAAAAAAATAATGGAGAAACTTTATTAAAACTCATTCAGAATAATCTCATTAAAAGTGCTCACGATGTTTCTTTAGGGGGAGTTATTACTGCTGTAGCCAAAATGTGTATCAAAGGTAAGAAAGGAATAAATCTAAATAAACCAAAATATTTAATTAATGAAATGCAGTATTTCTTTGGTGAAGATCAAGGACGTTACATTGTTGAGGTTGGTAAAAAAGATTTAAAAAAAGTTACAGATATATTAAATAAAAATGCAGTTCATTTTGACGAACTTGGCACAATCAATCAAAATGAGATATATATTGACGATAAGACAAAAGTTACAATTGACGAATTAACAGATTCTAATAGAAGTTGGTTTTCAGATTATATGAGCAACTAATGGCAATGGATTTAAAAGAAATTGAGATGTTAATAAAAGAAGCAATGCCTGATGCAGTTGTTGAAATTCAAGATTTAGCAGGCGACGGAAATCATTATTCAGCGACCGTGACATCTTCTCAATTTGCAGGAAAAAGTAAAATTGAACAACATAAAATGGTATATAATTCTCTTAAAGGGCGAATGGGAAATGAATTACATGCACTAGCAATTAAAACAAAGGAGCAATAATGGACGAAGCTACAAAAAATATAATTCAAGAACATATAGATAATAACGATGTGTGTTTATTTATGAAAGGAACACCTGATGCTCCACAGTGTGGTTTTTCAATGGCTGTAACAAATATGTTAAAACTTCTCGAGGTAAAATTTCATAGTGTAAATGTTTTAGAAAATCAAAACATTAGAGAAGGAGTTAAAGTTTACAGTGATTGGCCAACAATTCCTCAATTGTATATTAAAAAAGAATTTGTAGGTGGATGTGATATCGTAAAAGAAATGTACGAAAATGGAGAACTTAAAAAAGTTTTAGAAGACAAAGGTATTAATTTTAAAAATTAAATTAAGAGATTATCTAGAATAGTATTCAATTACTAAATTCGGTTCCATAATTACTGGATAAGGAACTTCTTCAAATTTTGGAACTCTCACAAATTTTAATTTTTTATTTTTCTCATCCATTTGAATGTATTCTGGAGTTTCTCTTTCTTTGTTTGCCAAAGCAATATCAATGATTGCTAATTGCTTAGATTTATCTCTAATTTCAATTGTATCTTCTTCTTTAACTGAATAACTTCCAATATTAACTTTCTTACCATTTACTCTTACATGACCATGGTTAATTAATTGTCTAGCCGAAAAAATAGTCGTTGCAAATTTTGCTCTATAAATAATTGCATCCAATCTTCTCTCTAAAAGACCAATTAAATTTTCACCAGTATCTCCTTTAAGCATAACAGCTTTTTTATAAATATTTCTAAATTGCTTCTCATTAATATTGCCATAGTAAGCTTTTAGTTTTTGTTTGGCTTGTAACTGAATTCCGTAATCTGAAGGTTTAGATGTTTTTGTTTGACCGTGTTGTCCAGGTCCATATGCTCTAGTGTTAAAAGGACTTTTTGGTCTACCCCATAGGTTAACCTTTAATCTTCTGTCAACTTTATGTTTAGAGTTTAATCTTTTTGTCATTTAATAGTGGGCTTTATAAACTTACTCTTACTTTTGTCAATCAACGTTTTTTACCTAAACTGGCAAATACACCAGACAAAATCCTTGTTTCTTTGGTTGATAATTCCATTCGGTAAAAGATATTTCTTAGATTTTCAAGCATTATTGGCTTCTTCTCTTTTGATTTGAAGAAATTAATCTCTTCCAAATTCTGTATACATAAATTTGCCATCGCAACTATCTCTTTTTTAGAAGCTGTTTTTACTTTTTTTGATTTATTAAAAGAAGACACCCGTGAACTAATGATGCCTGATACATATTGTGCAATTATTATGAGGCTATGAGAAAGATTTAACGACTTGAAATTAGGATTTGTTGGAATTTGAAGTGTGTAATTAGCATAACTAATTTCATTATTTGATAAACCTGATGCCTCTGATCCAAATAAAAAGGCTACTTTTTTTTTGTAATTAATTTTTTTCAAATCCTCTAATTGAATATGTTTTATATTTTTATTTCTAAATCTCGCAGATGTAGCAATAACAATATCAATATTCTTTAAAGACTTTTCTATATTTTCAAAACTCTTTGCTTTATTAATAATATTTTTAGCACCAACCGATGTAGCTAAAATTTTATCGTTAGGAAATATTGGTTTAGGATCAACAACGATTAATTTTTGAAAATTAAAATTTTTCATACCTCTTGCGCAAGCCCCAATATTTTCTGAAAGCTGAGGTTTGTGTAAAATGAAAGAAATATTGTTAACAGACATTAATCGATACCATGATTTCTGTTATAACTAGAAATAGAAGATGGTTTAATATCGTTTAAATATTTAGGATCCAAAGTCCATATTGAAACTTTTAAAGGATAACATTTTGCAACATCAGAGGAATGTTCAGATCCACAATCGCCTCCTGGACAAGCAGAAAGAGCTCCCAACAAATCTGTTTCAGCAAAAAATTCTAAATAATCCCCTGGTCTTACTGGACTAGCTTTCATGAAATATTGTTTGGTATCATTGGTAAAACCAGTGAGCATAAATACATTTAATACATCATGAACTATTTTTTCTGCATGATCTAATTGAACATTTTTCTCTTTTACTAATGCTCTAGTTAGATTTGAATGACAACAATAGTGGTAATCATTATCACTTAACAGTTTTGAAGTATAAGGATCACATCTAGTACCAATTACATCATGAACAGAGCCACCGTCTTTATCATAATCATACCAATCCAAAGTATCCCAAGTTATTGTTGCTAAAGATCTAAGGTATGGAAAACTACTAAACATTTTATCTCCAACTGAAAGATGTGTTCCGTATAAAGCTCTTGTTTTTCCTGAATAAAATTTTTCCTCTAAATTATTTAAATTAAATAAATTTAGATCTCCTACTTGCGGGCCATCTACACTTTCAATTCTAAAAAACTCACCGAATTTCACCTCGAACGTTTTTGCATCCCTTGGAGGAATAATTACCTCATCTTTTTTAACCAAATGCTCCCTTGCAGAATGTAAAATACTTAAATTTTTATCTTCAATTGTGGTATTTGGATAACAAACAATAGGCTTTGCTCCTATTCGACTATCAATATCTTTTGGTTTTTCTGAAAATTTTTTAATTTTCATTTTTATAAACTTCCAGGCGCTTTATCCTTAAATAATTTATAATCTAAACTATCTACTAAAGCTTTGAATGAAGCATCAATTATATTAGGTGATACTCCAATTGTGAACCAGTTTACTCCTTTTGCATCCGTACTTTCAATGCTAACTCTAGTAACTGCTTCCGTACCTGTGTTTAAAATTCTAACTTTATAGTCAACAAGTCTTAAATCTTTCAGATACTCAGAATATTTAGCGAGCTTATTAACATTCTTTCTAATTGCGTTATCTAAAGCATTAACAGGTCCATTTCCTTGTCCTTCACATAAAATTTTGTCTCCATCTACTTCCAATTGGGCTTTAGCGTAAGATATAATCTCTCCTGTATTGTCTTTCTTCACAGATACATCGTATTCATTGATTGAAATATATCTTGGTATCTCTCCCATTAGCCTTCTTGCAAGTAATTCGAAAGATGCGTCAGCACCATCGTAACTATAACCTATGAACTCTCTATCTTTTACTTCATCTAAAAGTTTTTTAATCTTTGGATCACTTTTCTGAACGTTAATTCCTATTGAATTTAATCTAGACATTATATTTGATTGTCCAGATTGATCTGAAACTACAATATTTCTTGAATTTCCAACTTCTTCAGGGTTAATGTGTTCATAAGTTTTAGGATCTTTTTGAACAGCAGATACGTGCATTCCACCTTTGTGAGAAAAAGCTGAGGCGCCAACATAAGGTAAATGCTTGTTTGGTTTTCTATTTAAAATTTCATCTAGCAATCTTGAACATTGAGTTAGATTTTTTAAATTTTCTCTTTTTATGCTTAGTTTAAATTTATCAGAAAAATCTTTTTTTAAAAAAAATGACGGTATTAAGGACATCAAATTAGCATTACCACATCTTTCTCCTAATCCATTTATAGTTCCTTGAACTTGTCTTACTCCTGCTTGAACTGCAGCTAGACTATTGGCTACTGCATTTTCAGTATCATTATGAGCGTGTATTCCTAAATTTTCACCTGGAATATGTTTGCTTACTTCACTTACAATTTTAGAAATTTCATGTGGAAGTGTTCCACCATTAGTATCACATAAAATAATCCATCTTGCTCCATTATCATATGAAGCTTTCAAACAAGACAATGCATATTCTGGATTAGATTTATATCCATCAAAGAAATGCTCAGCATCAAACATGAATTCTTTACCTGATTTAACTATATGTTTGGTACTTTCGCTTATGTTTGTTAGATTTTCATCGTTAGTAATTCCTAAGGCAACTTTCACTTGGAAATCCCATGATTTACCAAATAAGCAAACAGATGAGCTTTTTGAATTAATTAATGATGATAACATTGGATCATTTTCAGCACTATGTTCTGATTTTTTTGTCATCCCAAATGCTGTTAATTTCGTTGATTTAAAATTGTGATCTTTATTAAAAAATTCTGTATCTGTTGGATTGGCACCTGGCCAACCGCCCTCTACATAATCGACACCTAACAAGTCTAATGCAGATGAAATTTTCTCTTTATCATCAATAGAAAAATCTACACCTTGTGTTTGCGCTCCATCACGTAGTGTTGTATCAAAAATATAAAGTTGTTCTTTACTCATTTGAATTTCCAGGTCGTTTTACCATCTTTATCTTCTATTAAAACACCTTTATCTAAAAGTTCATTTCTAATTTTATCAGCTTCATCGTAATTTTTGTTTTCTCTTGCTTTATTTCTATTATCAATTTTCTGTGAGATTTCCTCTTCTGAAATAGAGGCTCTGCTTGTTTTGAAGTTTACCCAATCATCTTTATTTTGATTTAACAAACCTACAAACTGACAAGCAGAAACAAATAAACTTTTATCAATATCATCCCCTTTTTGAGCCTTCTCATATAATTGGTGCAAATTTGCAATGTACCCTGGCGTGTTTAAATCATCATAAAGTGGTTTGAGAATTTCATTTGAGATATCTTTATTTTTATTGCTTTCTACATAAACATTGTACCATTTGTTTATTGTATTTTCACAATCTTCTAAAAGTTTATCATTCCAATCTAATGGCTGTTTGTAATGTGCACTCATTAAAGCTAGCCTTAAAACTTGACCACTGATCTTGTTTCTAAAATCTTTGATTTTTAAGATATTACCTTGAGATTTTGCCATCTTTTCATTGGACATAGTAATAAATGCGTTATGCAACCAAAAATTAGCAAACACCTTTGTTCCATTAGCACATCTTGATTGTGCTATTTCATTTTCATGATGTGGAAATATTAAATCAATACCACCTCCATGAACATCAAACTCATCTCCTAAAAATTTTTTTGACATTGCTGAACATTCTAAGTGCCATCCAGGTCTTCCTTTTCCCCATGGAGAATCCCAAGAAGGTTCATCAATTGCTGATGGCTTCCACAAAACAAAATCTTCTGAGTTTTTTTTATTATCACTTACTTCAATTCTTGATCCTGCAATTAAATCTTCTAATTTTTTATTTGATAGCTGACCATACTCTTTAAACTTTTTAACCTCAAAATAAACATGGTTATTATTTTCGTAAGCAAAACCTTTTTTTATTAATTCAGAAATCATTTCAATCATCAAATCAATATTTTCAGTTGCTTTAGGTTGGTGATTTGGAGTTTCACAATTTAAATAATTACAATCTTCACCAAAACTTTTAGTTACTTTGTTAGTTAATTCTGAAATTGAAATATTATTTTCTTTAGAATATTTAATAATTTTATCATCTACATCTGTAATATTTCTAACATAAGTAACTTTTGAATATTCTTTTTTAAAAATTTTATAAAGTATATCAAAAACTACTATTGGTCTTGCATTGCCAATATGAGGGTCGTCATAAACTGTTGGTCCACAAACATACATTCTCACATTTTGTTCATCTATTGGAACAAATTTTTCTTTTTTGTTTGTTAGATTGTTTGTTAAAAAAATATCGTTATTCATAATTTTAGAAATATACTTAAAATATAGATTTGTGAATCTATTTGATTAATTCGGAATTTTGCATACTGGAATAGGCTCCATTTTATGCAAATTTTGTTTTCTAATGGTTTCGTATTTTGATCTATTAGAGGATTTGGGATTATCCATCGCTTCCTCAAGTTCTTCATATTTTAATCCAAGCTGACCTTCGTCAGTTCTACCATCATCCCATAATCCATCAGTAGGAGCTGCTTCAATAATTTCATTTAAAATACCAAGCTCCTTTCCAAGTTCCCAAACTTGAGTTTTATTGCAATCTGCTATGGGAGATATGTCTACACCTCCATCTCCATATTTAGTGTAAAATCCAACTCCAAAGTCTTCTACCTTATTTCCAGTTCCAACCACTATTCCTTTGTTAGCTGCAGCAACTTGGTAAAGTGTTGTCATTCTTAATCTTGCTCTAGAATTAGCCATACCATGTTCATTATCAAATTTAGATAAACTTGAACTAAATGCCAAAAACAACTCATCTAAATTTATTGTGTGTGCTTCAACATTTTTGAAATTATTTATTAACCATTCTTGATGCTTTAAACTTAAATCGTGTTGATGTGATTTTTGCTTAATTGGCATCGATAAAACAATTGTTTTTAAACCCGTCATTGCACTCAAGGTACTAGAAACGGATGAATCAATACCTCCAGATATTCCTATTACTAAAGATTGAGCCTTTGAAGGCATATTGTCTACATAGTTTTTAATCCAATCAGATATAAACTTTGCTTTTTCTGAAGAGTTCATATTTAGTAAAATATTTAATTATTAAGATTTTACAATGTTTTAAGATGCCGCTCTATCTGCATTTTTAGAATACAAGCTATTCTTTTTAATCTCATCAGAAATCATAAAGGCTAATTCTAAAGCTTGATTAGCATTCAATCTTGGATCGCAATGCGTGTGGTATCTTGAAGAAAGATCTTTTTCAGAAATTTTTTGTGCTCCACCAATACATTCCGTAACATCTTGACCAGTTAGCTCTATATGAAGACCTCCTGCATAAGTTCCTTCACTTTGGTGACATGCAAAAACATTTTTTACTTCACTCAAAACACTGTTGAATGGTCTAGTTTTAAAACCTGTTGCAGCTTTTATTGTATTTCCATGGCATGGGTCGCAAGACCAAATTACATTCAATCCTTCTTTTTTAATTGCTCTAATTAATTTTGGTAAAAATTTTGAAACATTGTCTGCTCCAAATCTTGAAATTAAAGTTATTTTACCTTTTTCATTTTTTGGATTAATTCGGTTACAAAGATTAATTAAATCATCAGGTTTTAAAGTTGGTCCACATTTTATACCTATAGGATTTTCAATTCCTCTACAAAACTCTACATGTCCTCCATTAAGCTGTCTTGTTCTATCTCCTATCCACACAAAATGTGCTGAGGTTACATGGTTCTCACCAGTAGTAGAGTCTGTTCTGGTCATTGCTTCTTCGAAAGGTAATAGTAAAGCTTCGTGCGATGTCCAAAAATTCACAGTATACAATCTATTATTAAAATCTGATGTAATTCCACAGGCTCTCATAAATGCTATAGCATCAGCAATTTTATCCTCTAGGTCTTTGAATTTTTTGGCTTCTGGACTTTTTTTAATATAACCTAAATTCCATAAATGTACTTTGTTTAAATCTGCAAAACCGCCTTTTGAAAACGCTCTTATAAGATTTAGAGTTGCTGCTGATTGAGAATAAGCTTTAAATAATCTTTTTGGGTCTGGTATTCTTGCTTTTTCTGTAAATTCCATTCCATTTATATTATCACCTAGATAACTTGGAAGCTCAATCCCATCTTTATTTTCAACTGGAGAACTTCTAGGTTTTGAAAATTGACCAGCAATTCTTCCAACTTTTACAACTGGTAAAGAAGCTGAATAAGTTAACACTAAAGACATTTGTAAAATTAATTTGAATGTGTCTCTTAAATTATCAGGATTAAACTCAGCAAAACTTTCAGCACAATCTCCACCTTGAAGTAAAAATGCTTTTCCATCCACAACATCAGCTAATTGGTCTTTTAAATGCCTGGTCTCCCCTGCAAATACTAAGGGTGGAAAAGTTCCAATTTTATCTAAAACCTTATTTAGTTCTTTTTTATCTGGATACTCCGGTATGTGTTTAACCGGATATTTTCTCCAACTATTTTTTTTCCAATTTTTCATATTCAACCTAGGGGTGTTTTAGCAGAGTTTAGACTTTATTCAACTGTGACTGATTTAGCTAAATTTCTAGGCTTATCTATATCATAACCTTTTTTCAAAGCAGAATAATAAGCAAGTTTTTGAAGCGGAATAGTTAATAGGAACGGCAATAAATCATCATTAGTATTTTCTACTTCAATAGTTTCCCAAATATTCTCTGAAACAATCTCGTCTTTGCTTTTATTAGTAATTAAAAGAACTTTGGCTCCTCTCGCTATAACTTCCTGCATATTAGAAATTGTTTTTTTATAGTAACTGTCTCTTGGCGCTAGAACAACAACTGGCATCCCCTCTTCTATTAAAGCAAGTGGTCCATGTTTCATTTCACCTGCTGGATATCCCTCTGCATGAACATAAGACAATTCTTTTAATTTCAATGCTCCTTCCAAAGCAATTGGGAAAGAGAAACCTCTTCCAAGAAACATAGATCCTTTAGCTTCATTGAATGTTGAGGAGATTGCTTGAATATCATTATCTACTAATAAGGTTTTTTCTATCAGACTTGGTAGGTTTTTAAGATCTTTAATTTTTTCTTGATAATTTTTTTTATCAATTTGACCAGACAAAAATCCAATTTTTAAAGCTAAAATATATAAAACAAGTATTTGTCCTAAGAAAGCTTTTGTAGATGCAACACCTATTTCAGGTCCACAGTGAATTGGTAACACAAAATTTGTGTCTCTTGCTATAGAGCTTTCTATTACATTAACCACAGCGCATGTTTTCATGTTATTTTTGTTACAAAGATCCAAAGCTGCATAAGTATCTGCAGTCTCACCAGACTGAGAAACAAAAATATATAAATTATCTTCTTTAAATCTATTTTTTCTATATCTAAACTCTGAAGCTATATCGATGTTAACATCTAAAGTAGTTAATTCTTCAAACCAATATTTAGCCATTAAGCAAGAATGGTAAGCAGTACCACAGCCAATTAATGTAATTGATTTAATTTCGTTGATTTTCCATGGAAAATTAAAAATATTTATCTCATTATTTACAATATCTAAATATTCTTTAATTCCAGTTTTTATTGTTACAGGCTGCTCTTCTATTTCTTTAGCCATAAAGTGTTTGAAGTCACCTTTGTCATAATTTGACTCATTTGACGATAATTCTAAAATTTTTTTGTTAATTTTTTTACCCTCCTCGTTGTAAAAATGAACCTGATCTTTTTTAACTAAACAAAATTCTCCGTCATCAAGATAAGTAATTTTATTTGTCATAGATTTTAATGCATAAGAGTCTGATCCTAAATAATTTTCATTAGGACCATAACCAACTGCTAATGGTGAACCTCTTCTCGCTCCTACAATTAAATCAGGTATATCTTTAAAAATTATACCCAATGCAAAACTTCCATGAAGCTGTTTTAAAGTTTTGGTTATTGCCTCTTCCAGTTCCACAGTTTTTAAATTTTCTGTAATTAAATGAACTATTACCTCTGTATCAGTCTGAGATTTGAAAGTATGACCTTTATTAATTAAATGTTTTTTTAGAATTGTTGAATTCTCTATTATTCCATTATGGACAACAGACACATTGTCTGAAGAATGCGGGTGAGCATTAATACTATTTGGAACTCCGTGAGTAGCCCATCTAACATGACCTATTCCTATGTTTCCTTTTAAAGATTTTAGATCAAAGTTTTGTTCTAAATTATCAACTCTTCCTTCAGATTTTACCTCATTAATTTCACCATCAAATAAAGTTGCAACCCCTGCAGAGTCATAACCTCTATATTCTAGTTTTTTTAAAGAATTGATAATATTTGCAGATACAGATTTGTTGCTAGATATGCCTATTATTCCACACATAACTTATTTTGTCTTTCTTCTATAATTTTTAATTTCCACTTGTACAGATCTTGTTAGTGCTAGAGATTTTTTTTTAACATTTTTTGTTATTACAGATCCTGCACCAACAATACTTTCTTTATCAATTTTTACAGGCGCTACTAAAGATGAATTTGATCCTATAAATACTTTATCTTTAATTATAGTCTTACTTTTTTTTACACCATCGTAATTACAAGTAATTGTGCCAGCACCAATATTTGCCATTTTACCAATATCACTATCTCCTACATAAGATAAATGATTTACTTTTGTTTTTTTTCCAATAGTTGATTTTTTAATCTCAACAAAATTTCCTACTTTTGAACCTTCTTTAAGAATTGTACCAGGTCTTATTCTTGCATAAGGACCTATTTCAACTTTATTTTCTACCTTGCATGTTTCTAGATGTGAAAAAGATTTAATGACCACATTATTTCCTATTTTAACTTTAGAACCAATTACCACATATGGTTCAATGGTTACTCCTTTGCCAATTTTGGTATCATTTGAAAAAAAAATAGTTTCAGGACCTGTCATTTTAACGCCGGCATTTAAAAACTTATTTCGAAGTTTATTTTGGTTATTTAACTTCTTTGTATCTTTCATCTAGATTTTCTTTACATTAAGTATATATCTTAATTAATTCACAAATTATTTCTTTAAAATACTTTTGATATGAAACAAAAATTTACAGTATTGTTTGATTTAGATGGAACTTTAATAGATACAGCACCAGATTTAATAACTGCACACAACCATGTTATGAAAAAGTTTGGTTATCCAACAAAAACTTTAGGTGAATTAAAAAATGCAGTTGGTAAAGGTGCAAAAGCTATGATGGCAAAAGCTAATGGACAATGGAAATGGTTTGATGAAAAAATTCAAAACGAAATGACTGATGAATTTTTGTCTTTCTATGGAAAAAATATTTATAACAAAAGTACTTTGATAAATGGGGTAAAAGAGTTTTTAAATTGGTGCAAAGATGAAAAAATATCAATGGCTGTATGCACTAATAAAACAGAACATCTTGCTGTTGATCTTTTAAAGAAAATAGGAATTTACGATTACTTTGAATATGTGGCAGGATTCAATACATTTGATTATTGTAAGCCTGATCCTAGACACTTAACTACAGTAATAGAAATTTTGGATGGAGACTTAAAAAAATCAATTATGATTGGAGATAGCGAAACTGATGCAAACTCAGCAAAAGCAGCTGATATCCCAATGATATTGTTAAAGTATGGATATACTGAAAAAAAATCTGATGAAATCTACCATAATCACTTAGTAAAAGATTTTGTCGGAATTGAAAAAATCATATCCGAATATCTTTAATATTGATTAATTTATTTTAGCTATTAAAACAAAATTACTAATAAGGAGTTATTTTGTTACAACATATAGTTAAAGTTTTTCCCTCTAAAATTCATCTACCTAAGAAAAAACAACTTGCCTGGAAAATTGCAGAAATAGCAAGTGACAATGCCAAACTAAATAAAGAGGCAATTGAAATGGTAATCAATAGAATTATCGACAATGCTTCGGTCGCTATTGCCTCCTTAAATAGAAGACCTGTTATTTCATCAAGAGAAATGGCTTTGAAGCATTCTAGAAAAAATGGAGCAACTCTTTTCGGTGTTAATTCAAAATTAAAATTTGATTGTGAATGGGCAGCTTGGTCAAATGGAACTGCTGTAAGAGAACTTGATTTTCATGATACTTTTTTGGCTGCTGATTACAGTCATCCTGGTGATAATATTCCCCCACTATTAAGCGTAGCTCAACAAAATAAAAAGAGTGGTTTAGATTTATTAAGAGGTATTATTACAGCATATGAAGTTCAAGTAAATTTAGTTAAAGGGATTTGTTTACATAAGCATAAAGTTGATCATATTGCGCACCTAGGTCCAAGTGTTGCTGCAGGATTAGGGTCGATGTTAAAATTAAATACAGAAACAATTTACCAAGCGGTTCAGCAAGCATTACACACAACTATTTCTACAAGACAATCAAGAAAAGGAGATATATCCAGCTGGAAAGCATACGCTCCAGCACATGCAGGAAAACTAGCTATAGAGGCTGTTGATAGAGTTATGAGAGGAGAAGGAGCACCAAGCCCTATTTATGAAGGTGAAGATA